>JAHJVF010000037.1 GCA_018828505.1 Bacteroidota bacterium
CCCGCTTCTGCGAATCGTTTATCAACAAGTGTCAGTTGTTTTTTCATTGAAGGAGTGAGAATAAAATATTTACGGACATAGTCAAGCCCGTCGGTAATCACATCCATCGCCGCGTCATTGGTTCCTACAAAAGAAAGAAGTACTGATTTTATGTTTTTCAAGTTCATTTAATTAATTATCTTTGATTAAAAGTTATCCAAAACTTTTTGCACATTCAAGCATAATGATGTAGAAAATACTTGAGTGTTTGAATACTATTTCAATGAATAAAATGGAAAACAGCATGAGAGACAAAATTCGTGTTTAAGAAACGGGACAAATTAAAATTCCTTCAGAAATTCGTAAAAAATATGAAATTAAAAAAGGAACTATCCTACATTTGAAATGCGAGGAGGATGGAATTAAAATGATTCCAATTAGTCGAACTTTTATACAAAAGAATGTCGGTGTGCTTGGATTAACCTGCCCGCCATATAGAACTGAAAGAGGCAGGCGGGAAAGAGATATGTTGCGATCTTTGATGAAAGACAAAAAAATTGAGCGAGAATTATGAAACGTGACTCTCGAATACATTTTCTTTCCTGGGACCATCACACAGCTTTGATGGAATCGTTCAAGATTACAAAATTCATCGATTCAAAATCTACAGAGGGGCTTTTTCAATTAAGGGCGCAAATAATTAATTTCTGGAAAGAACATCTTCTACAGCATTTCCGTGCTGAAGAAGAATGTCTGCTACCTCGCCTTGCTTTGTATCAGGATACTGATGAATTCATATCTAAAACTTTAACAGAACACATTCAAATCCATAAAATTATTCTACTAATAAAAGAATCAACAGGTGAAAAGGATTTGAAAATTTATCTCAAACATTTTGCCAAACTATTGAATGATCACATTCGTTTTGAAGAAAGAGACCTTTTTGAAGCGATTCAATCTCTATTAACTGATGAACAATTGAATCAAATCTACTCTGAGATAACTGAACGATATGGCGATAAATATACAAACCAAGATTGCCAGCTTCCTCAAGTTTAATCCACCCACGAGAAGAAATACTAATTAAGAAAAATAATCTTCTTTGCGATTATTCCATTAATTGTTTTCAATTGATAGAAATATGCTCCTAGTAATTGTGTAAAATACCGACAACTTATTACTGGGTATTGAATTCTTGTATTCGAGTTAGATGGATTAGGATCAAATTAAACGGATGTCATCTAAAAAAGGAAATGTTTTTCTTACTTCAATAATTTTCTCTTTCTGAATTTCGGCAAAAATTATTTTTTCCTGATCGGCGAGACTGACAACTTCATTCCCCATTGGATCAAACACGCTGCTGTAACCGTTGTAGCTTAGCTTCGGATCGTTCCCAACACGATTCACTCCAACTGCATAGCATTGGTTCTCAATCGCTCTCGCTCGCAGGAGAATCCGCCAATGTTCAATTCGTGCAATCGGCCAATTTGCGATATTGACAATTAGATCAACTTTTTCTTTACCATAGAATCGATAGAGTTCCGGAAATCTGAGATCATAACAGACTGATAGCCCAACTTGGAAATTATCGATCTGAGTGATTATTGGTGCAGTTCCCCTTTGATAAAACTCATTCTCCCGTGAATACGAAAAAGGATGGATTTTTCTGTACTTTGCTTGTAACTCACCGTTTGGAGAAATATGAACCAAAGTATTAAACCTCTTATCATCTTCTTGCTCAATCAACCCTGCTAAAATGTGAATCTTTAATTTCTTTGAAAGAGCTTTGAAATAATCGGTGCTTTCCTCATCTAGCCTGCCTGCCTGTCGTCCGCCTCGGCGGACTTTGGCAGGCGGGCTGAATCCCGCCTTTGGCGGGAGCAAGCAGGCGATGGACTCAGCAAATTTATCAGAATGCATTGTGAATCCGGTTAGAGTAAGTTCAGGAAAGATTAAAAGCGAAATATCCTCTTCAAGATTATCGATAAGAATTTCAATCTTTAATTTATTTGCTTTCTTATCTTCCCAAACGGGAGCGTATTGTATGAGGCCTATTTTCATTTATCACTCGATTTTTGATTTAAAATAAAAAACCCCCGGTTAATTTCCCGGAGGTTTTAATTCGAACTAAATTTTTCTTAGCTGATCTTTTGAATCGTTTCAACGACTCTGCACGAATATCCCCATTCGTTATCATACCAGCCTAGAACTTTAACCATGTTTCCTTCCATGACCATAGTTGACTTTGCATCAAAAATGCATGAGGCGGGATGATGAACGATATCTGCAGAAACAATTTCATCTTCAGTATATTCAAGTATGCCTTTCATTTTAGTTTCAGCAGCTTTTTTGAATGCAGCATTGACTTCCTCGATCGTGACAGATTTTTCAAGCAGGCATACGAAATCGGTAACCGAGCCATTTGGAGTCGGGACTCGCAAAGCTGTTCCGTCTAATTTCCCTTTAAGCTCAGGAATTATTTTACCGATCGTTTTTGCCGCGCCGGTTGATGATGGAATTATCGATATTGCCGCGGCTCTTGCTCTTCGTAAATCTTTATGTGGAAGATCAAGCAGATTTTGATCGTTGGTATATGAATGGACTGTTGTCATTAAACCATATTTCACTTTGAAATTATCGTGCAGAACTTTTACCATTGGAGCTAAACAGTTTGTAGTGCAGGATGCATTCGAGATCAATTTCATTTCAGGTTTTAATACATCATCATTAACTCCTAGTACTATTGTGGCGTCCATTTTAGATTCCTTCTCATCCGCCGGAACAGTGAGAATGACTTTTTTCGCTCCGTTGTTGAGGTGTGTTTTTAATTGATCGGGTTTTCTGAAAACACCGGTCGCTTCAACAACAACATCAACGCCTAATTCTCCCCAAGGAAGTTTAGCTGGATCTTTTTCAGCAAAGACTTTTAATCTATCGCCATTTACGATCAGATCATTTCCGTCCACATCAACTGTGCCGTTGAACCTTCCATGAACTGAGTCATATTTCAGCAAATGAGCCAGGGTTTTAGGACTTGTCAGATCATTGATTGCCACGAAGTCAAATCCACCAACTTCAAGACATCTCCGGAAGACTAATCTGCCGATTCTTCCGAAACCATTTATTGCAACTTTAATTGCCATATGTACATCCTCCAATATTCAATTATTTATCAGTGTTTATTTATAAAAATTCTTACTTAGCTTGCTGCGTATTTCCACCAATAGAAATATTTCGTTTCCAATTCTTCAAGAGAAGGCATTGGATAGAAAACCATTTCATCTTTTTCTACAAACCAAAAACCATGTTTCAGCAGGGAAAAAGAAATTTCTTTCATCACAGAACCAAGACTGATCGTCTTTGTAAGTTTTTCAGGATGACGTTTCAATTCTTCAATGCACTCTTTTACTCTGTATGGATTAACATTCGGAATTTGACAAGTTATAATTCCTTTACCTCTATTTTCTTCGAAGAACTTGTCGATATTAAAATCTATCTGCGTGAATAGAATCTTTGGAGCTCCTTTTGATTTGGTCTCCGTTGTGATGAATTTACCGAATTCCCGTTGATCTTTTGTAGAAGCCACAAGTGTTTCGAGGGGAGAAATTTCCTGGTAGATTCTAATCAAACCCGGTTCATTTTTAGCAGTGTATTGTTGTTTCTCTAAAGGCAATACTTTCCCATTTGCTTTTACCAAATAAAGATTCTTTAGAACATGTAAAGGGACGTTCTCAATAACACCATATGAACTGATAAACTTAGTCCTTTTAGGACGCTTGGTAACCGGATCGGGAACAGTCTGTTTTAAATAATATTCTACATCGAAATATGGATGTTGGAAGTTGATATCTACTTCGACAAAAATAACTTTTCCGCTGTAATGCTTTGTGCTTCCTACAGCATAATGCATTCCGAAGTCTTCCGGTTCAAGCTGCGATGCGACCAGAGCATTTATAGGAAATACGATCATATACAAATGTTTGGGGTAATCTACCATTGTCTAACCTGTTAGTTCAAATAAAAACTCATTGTTGAAATAGTTGAGGATTAAAGTGCAGAAAAATTAATCCAAAAAATCTGATACAAAATTATCAAATAATATAGCGAAGAGCAATGAAGCAAATTTTAACACTTAGCTCAAGAAGAACGCAATGCAAAGCAGAACACTTGTTACACTTCCAAAGATTAATAAAATCGAGTTCGCTTTGGCGAACGACAAGTAAAGCTCTTCCCACTTAGCCGTGGGGTTTTTCAAATCCCAATTTGCAAATCTTCGCATTTTAGGATAAATATAACCTATATAATAAACTCCGTACACAAACTGAACGAATAGCCCGATCCACCATAAAATAGATATCTCAATCTGAAAGAGAATTACAAATAATACAGCAATTAGAGGTAAGACTGTTGTTAAAGATTTAACCGGTGCAACGGAAAAGATTGCCCAACCGAGCACACTTTTAAATGTGATAATGCGGGCTGATGATGGGACAAGCTTCGAACCTCTCTCAAATGAAATAACTGAAAAGAAGTCTATGCCAAAAGAAAAGAGTGAGAGAAAAGTAATAAAGGTGAAAACGTCTTTCATGATAACTCAGTTTTGTATTGGTATAAGTTAAGGAAAAAAATATCAAAAATAACCGACCTCAAGTAAAACACTTATTGAAAAAATTTGCACTCATCACCATTGTTTTTATAACATCTATTGAATAAATTGAATACGCATTTAGTTTGGGCAGGTTAAATTACTAATTGTGTGCTTAATTTGTTATAATATATTGTCATGATTTTATAAATTTGAAAAAGCAGTCTAAACGATGGTAATCGCCGATTTACACGCGCATACGATTTATTCAGATGGTTCATTGACACCTCATGAATTGATTAAGAAAGCCAAGAATTTGGGAATCGAGTATTTGGGAATTACCGATCATGATACCATCG
>JAHJVF010000222.1 GCA_018828505.1 Bacteroidota bacterium
ATGCTTTGGCTTTAGCCATTAAACAAGGCTATTTTGTGGCTATCCGAAGGATCCTTTGGAAAGCCCAGAGTTTGGTGTTAGTTTTATCCCCCGACTAAAGTCGGGGGTTATGCATAACTTAATTTTGCGTAAGGTGACTTATTACTTAAGCGCCTCGAGATATTTCTCAGTTACAGCATCCCAATTGACTACATTCCACCAAGCAGAAATATAATCAGGGCGTTTGTTTTGATACTTCAAGTAATAAGCATGTTCCCAAACGTCTAATCCTAATATCGGAGTCCCCTTAATTTCAGATAAGTCCATCAACGGATTATCTTGATTAGGTGTTGAGCCGACAAGCAGTTTACCCTGATTAACAACAAGCCAAGCCCAGCCGGAGCCAAAACGTGTTGCCGCTGCGTTTGAGAATTTTTCTTTAAATGAATCGAATGAACCAAAGTTAGATTCAATTGCTTTTGATAGTTCTGCATTAGGATTTCCTCCGCCATTCTTCTTCATTACTTGCCAAAAAAGAGAATGATTGAAATGTCCACCGCCATTATTTCGAACTGCGACAGGATATTTAGAAATGCTTTTAAGAACATCCTCGAGTGATAATTTCTCTAATTCTGTCCCTGAGACAGCATTATTTAGGTTATTCACATAACCGGCATGGTGTCTGTCATGGTGAATTTCCATTGTCATTGCGTCTATATACGGCTCAAGGGCATCGAAAGAATAGGGGAGAGCCGGTAATTCATATTTTGCCATTAGTTATTTCTCCTTTTTAATAGTTATTAAAAATCTTTGTAACTCCTAAGTAACTCGTTGTAACCTCAAATAAATCAAAAGGTTAAAAATTGAAGATTTCGAGTTACTCTATTTGAAAAAAATTCGCCGAAGGCGTACTGAACGCGCTACTCAGCAACAAAAATAAAACGCCACAGATTCACAGATTAAACTTACCCGCCTGCCACTCCGCTATAAATATGGCGGGCAGGTGAAATATTCTGAAAAGAAATTCCAGTTACAAAAAGAAAGCTATCAAGAATTACAAAAAGAATGATTCTATAATCTGTGAATCTGTGGCAAATTTGACAGTTCATCACCTGAAACATCTAACATACAGAGTTGAATAGTTACCTGCTGAATAGTTACAAATCTTTATATACTAATTTAGTTTGATCAAACTGCAAAAGAACTTCCGCATCCACAGGTCTTTGCAGCGTTTGGATTATTGAACACAAATCCACGTCCGCTTAATCCGTCAGAATAATCTAAAATTGTTCCGCCAAGATAAAATAGACTTTTCGGATCGACAAATAATCTAACTCCATCGAGTTCAATTATGTTGTCGTTCTCACGGGTATTCTCGTCAAAAGCGAGAGAGTAGATCATTCCTGAACAGCCTCCGCCTTTAACTCCTAAGCGAAGTCCATGCGTTTCTGCGGTTAATTTATTTTCCAATATTATTTTTTTTATTTCAACGATTGCTTTATCAGTTACTGTTAAGTCACCTAATTCAGTTGTAATGTCTGCCATTTCAATTCTCCAATTTTAATTAAGATTGTGTCTGTGGTGGTGCTTGAGTTGTTGAGGTAATAAAACTAGGATAGTTTAATACCCAGCTCATATTCCCAACACGGAGTAAAGTGCTTTCACCCTCTAAGAGATTGATTATCTCATTAGCTAATAATTCGCTCTCAGTGTAAGATACTTTGATTTTCTTACTCCCAAGAAAATACCGAATCCCAAATTGAATATCTCTATAAAATACATTTGAACGATGGTACATACGATATCGAGATTTTAGATAATTCATTAAGCTTGTTTGATTTTCAGCTAAAAACGTGAAAAGTTTTTTTACATCTCTCATATTGTTTTCCTTGTGAGAATAAGACTAATGAGCCGTGACAAACGGGTTCATACTTTTTAATTTTTTGATAACATTAATAAACTTGTTAGAAACATAATCTATCTCTTCATCTGTGTTAAATCGACCAATTCCGAGTCTGATTGAATTGCGAATTTCATTTTCATTCAATCCGATCTCTCTCAAAACATGTGACGGTTCAGCTTTACTTGTTGAACATGCCGACCCGCTCGAGAAAGCAACATCTTTAATTTCAGCAAACAGGAGATCTGAAGAGATGTCTTCAAAACGAATGTTCAAATTACCAGGTAATCGTTTCTGTTGGTGACCATTTAATTTAATATCTCTGAATTCCTTTATTAGGTTTGAAAGAAATTTATCTCTTAATTTTCTAGTTTTTTCGATTTCATCATTCATTTCGAGTTGAGCCAACTCACAAGCTTTACCGAAACCAACAACGGAAGGTACATTCAAAGTTCCCGACCTCAGTCCTTGTTCATGCCCTCCACCGCTTATAATTGGATGGATTTGGATCTTCGGTTTTCGCTTTTTCACGAATAGTGCTCCAATACCTTTTGGTCCATACATCTTGTGGGCAGAAACCGAAGCCAGGTCTAATCCTAAACGCTGTACATCAAAGGGGACTTTACCTACCGATTGAGCTGCATCTGTATGAAATAAAACATTTTTTTCATTACAAATCTTTGCAATTTCCTTAACAGGTTGAATTGTGCCTATCTCATTGTTCGAAGACATGATCGAAACCAAAATTGATTTTTGAGTAATCGTGTCAGACAATTCTTGTAAATCTATCAGCCCATATTTATCAACACTTAAACAAGTAATTTCGAATCCTCTTTTTTCAAGACTTCTGCATGATTCAAGAACAGAAGGATGTTCAATCGAGGATGTTATTATGTGATTACCCTTACTAAGATATGCTTCAGCGATACCTTTGATAACAATATTATTTGACTCTGTTGCGCCACTTGTGAAAATAATTTCTTTCGGCTCAACATTAAGAAGTGAGGCAGCTCTCTGACGGGCTTTATCAACTGCACTTTCTGCAATCCAACCAAATGAGTGTTGTTTACTTGCAGCATTACCAAATTGATCAATAAAGAATGGACGCATCTCATCAAAAACTCTTGGATCAACAGGAGTCGTAGAGTTATTATCAAGATAAATCGGTAATTTCATTTAGTCGAATAAAATTTCATCGGTCAACTGTTAAATCAAGTATAGAGTAAATATTCTAACTTCCATGCACTCAAATAAGATAAATTCTTACATGTTTTTCAAAAGTTAAAACAAAATGAAGAAGTTAATTGTTCCTATTAAAATCCCAACATTGAGAGAGATTTCTGTGCATATTCCACTAAAGGTTGAAAGTACACACCCAAAATAATCGTTGGCGCCACAAGAAGAGAAAGCAGAACAATATTACCCCAAGATACCGGAATGTTTATTTCTTGATCGGTCTCTTTCAAATACATGTGCTTAATAACTCTGACATAATAATATAACGAAACGACACTATTTACTACTCCGATCACCGCTAACCAAATCCAATCTGTTTTTATAAGTGCAGCAAAAAGATAAAGCTTTCCTATAAATCCTGCTGTTGGAGGAATTCCGGTCAAAGAGATTAAAAAGATCGTAAACGAAACGCAAAGAAATGGAGCTTTAAATCCTAAACCGTTGAAATCATCAATTTCCTCCGAACCGATTCTATCGGAGATCAACATCAAAACAAAAAATGCACCGAGATTCATAAACAAGTAAACGGCAAAGTAAATTAGGATTGCCATAATTCCTTGATTATCAAGAATTACGATTCCCATCAAAAGATAACCCGCGTGTGCAATACTTGAATAGGCGAGCATTCTTTTTAAGTTATCCTGCCAAAGTGCAGCAAGGTTACCTAAGGTCATTGTTAATACCGATAATCCGGCAAGAATATAAGTCCAATCAAAGAATTCAAAAATTGCCCAGCTTGAAGATTGGAAATTTGTTGATGCAACGTCAACAAAGGCGACTTTTAAGAATCGAATAAGAATTGCAAATCCTGCAGCTTTAGAAGCGACAGATAAAATCGCGGTAATGGTAATCGGTGCACCTTCATAAACATCAGGCGTCCAGAAATGAAAAGGAGCCATTGAGATTTTGAATCCAAGTCCGACAATTATTAACAAACCGGCAAAGATTATAGTAAGAGTGTTGACCTGACTGTACGATAGTATCGCATTGATAGCATAAATATTCGTGCTTCCAACCATTCCATACATTATCGAGATGCCATACAGCATTGTACCTGAAGCTACCGCGCCGAAGATAATATATTTTAATGAAGCTTCGGAAGAACGTGAAACCTGCCGCGTGAATCCTGCAAGAATGTAAGATGAAATACTGACCATCTCAATCGCGAGATACATTAAAAGTAAATCGACTGTGGAAGTCATTATGAACATGCCAAGTGTCATACCCACGAGAAGTACATAGTATTCACCGTAGTTCTGACCCGATTCCTCAACTTCTTTTGATGAAAGTGAAAAGAGAACTATGAATGCAGTTGTTAAGAGAATAATAACCTTGAAGAAATTCCCAAATGGATCGATCACAACCATACCGAGATCAGGATTATCTTTTGCTCCGAAAATGAGATTAGGGGAATTAGGTGTCGAGAAAATGAAATATGCAACGACAATGAATCCGGCAATGCTCACGATAGGAAGTAACAGCTTCGATTTTTTGAAGAAAAGATCTAACAGAAGCAAAACAACAAAAACTACCGCTAATGTAATTTCAGCTTGAAAGTATTGTAATGAATTCCAAATATATGATATATCCATTTTAACCTGATTCTTTTATTACATTCCAAAATTCGAATAAACAACTTGAGCATTCGCTACCAATTCGACGAGTTTGTTAAGTGAAGTATTCATCATATCGAGCATTGGACTTGGCCAAACACCAAATACTATCACTATTACAGCTAAAGGTACTAATGTGAATAGTTCTAATTTGTTAATCTCGGTAAGAGTCGACCATTTCTCATTCAGCTTTCCAAAGAAAATTCTTTGCAACGTCCAAAGCATATAAGCTGCTGTCAGAAGAATTCCGGAAGTAGAGATAATTGTAATGACTCGAATCGAATCGACACTGAAGGCACCAAGAAAAACAAATGCCTCTGAAATAAATCCGCTTAATCCAGGCAATCCGAGAGAAGCAAAAAAAGCAATCGCTACAATAGCCGTGTAAACCGGCATTTGGTTTGCTAAACCTCCAAATTCATCCACGCCGCGAGTATGTGATCGGTCATAAAGAACTCCTACTATCAAAAAGAGCATTGCGGTGATTATACCATGGTTGAACATTTGGAATACAGCACCGACCATTCCCTGTGAAGTTAGTGACGCCATACCCAAAAGAACGTATCCCATGTGGCTTACGCTTGAATATGCAATTAATTTTTTAAAATCTTTCTGAGCCATTGCACAGAATGCGCCATAGATTATATTTATCATTCCGAATACTGCGATCCAGTATGAAAGCTGCATCGTTATGTCAGGAAAGATAGGAAAGCTGATTCTCAGCATTCCATAAGTTCCGAGTTTAAGAAGAATGCCGGCAAGAATTACGCTTATCGGGGTGGGTGCTTCAACATGTGCATCAGGCAACCACGTATGGAAGGGGAACATAGGAACTTTGATCGCAAATCCCATGAACAAAAAGATGTAAGCTATTAATCTCAAATTTTCGGGATTCATAGGTGAAAGAATTCCTTCAGGTCCGTAATTAGAAGGATTCATCATCGTAAGCATATTGAAGGAGAAAACTTTTGAGCCGTCCGGCATTAATTCGTACACACTGAAATAAAGTCCGATCATCACCAAGAGCATGAAGACTGAACCAAAGAGCGTATAGATAAAGAACTTAATTGCGGCATACTCTTTACGAGGTCCACCCCAAATTCCTATCAAGAAATACATTGGTAGAAGCATCAATTCCCAGAATACGTAGAACATGAAGAAATCCAACGCAAGGAAAGAACCCATCATTCCGGTATCGAGAAGGAGATACAATGCAAAGTAACCTTTGACTGCACGTCCAATATTCCAGGAAGCTAAAGTTGCAATGAAACAGATCAATGCCGTCAATACGACCATTGGCATTGATAAACCATCAAGACCGAGAAAATAATCGATCTTAATTGTTCCTAACCAATCAGTGAGACCTTTGATCTCGATCCATCTCCACTTTTCAACAAATTGAAAACTTGAGGGATCATTAATTCCTCCAGCTGAAAAATTGAACCCTTGCCATAAAACTATCGCAATAACCAATTGCAGAAAAGTAACAACAGCAGTTGTCCACTTTATCAAATTCTCACGCTTTCCGGGAATAAACAGAATAAGAATCATTCCCAGTATCGGGAGGAAAGTTATTAAACTAAGTAAAGGAAGTCCTTGCATTAAACTACCAGCCTCCAATGTTTTCTATAAAGATCTAAAAATGAAAAATAATACAATTATACCTGTAAGAACCATTACTAAATAGGTTTGAACTTTACCAGTCTGGAATTTCCGGAATATCAAACCAAAAAATCCTGTTAAATATGCTGTGAAGTTCACAAATCCGTCGATAACAACATTATCAAATTTCCCGGTACCAAAAGCCGAAACTCTTGTAACTGAAGCTACACCATTAACTATTCCGTCAATAATTTTCAAATCGAACCAGGCTAAAATTCTTGAAAGAAGAATTGTGAATGCAACGGCAGTCTTATCATACAATTCATCGAAATACCATTTGTTCAATGAGAAGTTGTAAAATGGTTTAAAGCGATTAGCGAGATTGTCTGCGCTGATCTTTCTCCACTGATAAATGACGAATGCAAGCAGTATCCCAAGTCCTGCACAAAGAAGTGATATTATCATTGCTAGTGAATGTGCATGATGCACTGCTTCTGTGTATTTGACTGAGTGTGCTGTAACTGTAGCTGTAGCTGACTCATTATTCTCATTAATCATGAAATCGAATGAAAGTTCAGCAGGAACAACAGTTTGCGGAGTCTTTACCCAAGATGTAAACCAGCCTGCGTCTGCATTTATCGGATTTGGTGTATAGAAAATAAATACAGATAGAGCCGCCAAAATAATGAGTGGTATCACCATCGTTGCCGGTGATTCATGAGCGTGTTCAAACTTATGATGATCTCTCGGTGCACCGTGAAATGTTAAAATTACCAATCTGAACATATAAAATGCTGTAAGAGCAGCAACTAAAAATCCGATCACGGGCAGCAGCCAATAACCTGTTAAGTTTGCGAAAGCAAGCGTTCCGCCAAGAATTCCATCTTTACTTAAAAAGCCTGAGGTAAGAGGTACTCCTGAGATTGCAAGAGTCGATATTAGAAAAGTATAGTAAGTAAGCGGCATCTTTTTTCTTAATCCACCCATAAATCTGATATCCTGTTCATGGTGCATTGCATGTATAACTGAACCTGAACCAAGGAATAAACAAGCTTTGAACCAGGCGTGTGTCACTAAATGGAAAAAAGCAACAGTGTAAGCACCAACACCAAGAGCCATGATCATATAACCAAGCTGACTTACTGTCGAATATGCTAAAACCCTTTTAATGTCATTTTGTGTGATTGCAATTGTCGCCGAAACGAATGCGGTGACAGCACCAATGTAGGCAATAACAAGCATTGCATCGGCTGTTAGCATTGTGAAAACTCTGGCTACGAGGTAAACTCCGGCAGCGACCATTGTTGCAGCGTGAATCAAAGCGCTGACAGGTGTTGGACCTTCCATAGCATCAGGTAACCAAACGTGAAGAGGAAATTGTGCTGATTTTCCAACTGCACCAAAGAAAATTAAAATCCCTGCTGCTGTTAACCATTCACTACTGTTAAATGGAAGATTGCCGGCAGCGATCTGTGCAAATATTGTATCCAATGTGAAAGTGTTATAATTCACATACAATATCAAAATTCCAATAAAGAATCCTATATCTCCAATCCGGTTAATAATGAAAGCTTTCTTTGCAGCATCGGAAGCTGATTTCTTTTCATACCAGAACCCGATCAATAAATAGGAACTAAATCCGACCAGCTCCCAAAATATGTACATCATTAAGAGATTGTGGGTGAGTACAATTCCCATCATTGAGAATGTGAAGATGCCGAGGTATGCAAAATATCTTGTGTACTTTGGATCGCCTTCCATGTATTTGTGGGAAAAGAGATGAACAACAAAACTTACTAAAATCACCACGAATTGCATGATAACAGTTACGTTATCAAGCATAATTCCAAGATCGACACCAACTCTTCCAACAAAAGGTACATTACCGAAATTCAACCACTCGAATTGATAAACCAGTTTTTGAGCATTGAAGTAAACTAATTTATTGAAAGCAACAATTATTGAGAGAATAAGAGAAAAAAGAATGATCGTGGTTTCTACTGCATGAGCTTTGGGAATTCTTTTTCCGAAAAATATCAGAAGAACAAATCCAAATAATGGAAGAAAAAGAATCAATGCAGATAATTGAAGAAGTAAAGTCTCGTTCATTATTCTCTCAATCCGTCAATTTCGTCAACGTTTACAGTATTAAAGTTTTTATAAATATTTAATACAATGGCAAGTGCAACTGCAGCTTCTGCGGCAGCCAAAATGATAACAAAGAGTGCAACCATTTGTCCGGAGAATCCGAAATTCCCATACTTGGCGAAAGCAATAAAATTTATATTCGCTGAGTTTAGGATCAATTCAATTCCCATCAGAACCAAAATTGCGTTCTTGCGAGTGAGGACAGCAAATATCCCAAGTGAGAAAAGAAGTGCGCTAAGAACTAAAAAATGTGTTAATCCAACTTGTAACAATTTTTTCTCCTTATGACCTTTCTCTTCTTGCAATCATAACTGAACCAATTAATGCTATGAGCAATAATATTCCAGCAAGTTCAAATGGTAAAACGTATGTGGTAAGAAGTTGTCTACCGATCTCAAAAATTGTTTGATCATACGTTGCAGGATTTGTTGTATACCAATCTGTTTTCACTAATACAGCTGTCAATATTCCGGCGAATATGCCCACTGCAATGGTTGCGGGAACGATTTGAATCGTTTCAGATTTAATTTGAACGTCCGTAATTTTATTAGTCAGCATAACGCCGAAAATGATAAGAATTAAAATTCCTCCTACGTAAATAATCAGCTGAACCACGGCGATAAAATCTGCATGAAGCAAAACATAAATTCCGGCAACACCAAAAAATGTGAACAGAAGTGAGAATGCTGAGTAAATAATGTTACGTGAAGAAACTACGATCAACGCTGAACCGAGTGTGATAATTGCAAAGAGGTAAAATATGATATCGTATAAGCTCATTTAATTTGTCGTCCCGGATTCAGTTGGTGGTGGTGCAGGTTTTGCGGCAGCAGCCTTCTTTGCAGCTTTTTCTTCTTCAAATTTTTGATAATTGAGTTTCTTTTGAACGCTCTCATCGGGAGTTAAGGTTACAAAATTATAAATAAAATCTTCTCGTTTGTATTCAGAAAATTCATAAACATCTGTAAAATAAATGCAATCAGTTGGGCAGGGCC
>JAHJVF010000223.1 GCA_018828505.1 Bacteroidota bacterium
AAATCAGCGGGAAATATTCTCCCGCAGATGTTCGCAGAATAGGTTTTTAGAGGTACCCTTATATCAATTTTTGTAACGGGTATCTAAAGTCTTTTGTTCTCTAATGACAAATCTGGGATAAATATGTCATACTAAATGGCATAAGTCGGGAGACTTCAAAAGTCTCTGATTACTTGAAATGGCAGGTGAGACTTTTGAAGTTTCTGCTCAATGAAATAATCATGAGGATTAGCGTCCAATTCAATTACCAGCTAAATCCTCTAGACAATCCAATTTTCAGTGCATATTGAATAACTTCTTGATATTCATTCCTCGTGATTCTGCGATTTATCTCATCATAGTGATAAGCTAGATAAGCCGGGCGGTATTGATCCATAATATTCACATACGAATCTTTTGAAAGTTCATCTGCGATGAAATCTAAAACTTTTTCTGAACCTGCAATCTGATTCGGCAAGACTAAATGACGGATCAATAATCCTCTTTGAGCGATGCCAGAGCGATTAATTTTCAAGTCGCCAACTTGCCGTTGCATTTCCCTCACAGCTGATTGAACAACTCCCCAATAATTTTCTATACCCGAATATTTTAGAGCATTTTCATTTATGGAATATTTAATGTCAGGCATATAAATATCAATTATTCCATCGAGTAGTTTTAACGTTTCAACTGATTCATAGCCGCCGCAATTATAGACAATGGGAATTTCCAATCCTTTCTCAATTGCAATGATCAGTGCAGAAACGATTTTCGGAGCGAAGTGTGTCGGCGTAACAAGATTGATATTATGGCAGCCGCGATTTTGAAGAGCCAACATTGATTCAGCAAGTTCTTGAATTGAAACTTCTCTTCCAGCACCTAAGTGACTTATATCATAGTTCTGACAAAACTCGCAGCTCAAATTGCAGTTGGTAAAAAAAATTGTTCCAGAGCCAAATCGACCAACAAGCGGCGGCTCTTCACCGTAATGTGGAGAAACACTTGTGATGATGACTTTATCAGTAGAGTGACAAAGCCCGGAGTTATCATACCTTCTATCAATTCCACATTGATTTGGACATATCGTGCAAGATTCAAGCAAATAGTTAAGCTTATTTGACCTTTCAATTAATTCCGGAATTGAAAGCTTTTCGATATATAACGGAAGCATCGGTGCAAAGTTAGGAATTAGATTTCAAAAGTCCTTCATAAAGCATTTAATTTCTAACCAAAGATATTTGTCCGAAGGACTCCTATGGAGAAATTTTTATAATTGCTAACAAGCTCAATAATTAGATTTTTTTTCAATTCCTAAAAACTCACCCTCCGCCTATATTTGTGCCATATGGCACTACCTTCGGCGGGTTGGTTTTGTTTTTAGTTAAACTGAACTTACAAATCCAATGAAATATCAAGTGCTTTCACAGAATGAGTCAATGCCCCGATTGAAATATAATCGACTCCGGTCTCTGCAATTGCTCTGACTGAATCAAGATTTACTCCGCCTGAGACTTCCAGTTCGCATTTACCTGAATTTAATTCGACAGCTTTTTTCATATCATCCAGCTTGAAGTTATCAAGCATGATTCTATCGATTTGAAGGGCTAATGCTTCATTCAACTCAGCTAAGTTTTTAACTTCGACTTCAATTTTATAATTCAAGTTATTTTTCTCACGATAATCCTTACAAAGCTTCACCGCATTTGTAATTCCTTTTGCAGCGATGATGTGATTATCTTTAATCAAGAACATATCAAACAAACCAAAGCGATGATTTTCTCCACCGCCAATTTCAACGGCAAGTTTATCAAGGTACCTCCATCCGGGAATGGTTTTTCGCGTATCAAGAATTCGTGCTTTAGTCCCATTTACAGCATCCACAAATCTACTCGTTAAAGTTGCAACGCCGCTCATCCTCTGCAAAAAATTCAAAAGAGTTCTTTCAAAGGTTAAAATCTTCTGAAGCTTTCCCTCGATCGTCGCGAAGTATTCCCCAACAAATATTTTTTCCCCCTCTTTTTTTGAAGATTGAAAACTCACATCAGGTAATTGACCTGTAATGATATAATCAATCACTTCAATTCCTGCAAGAACTCCATCTTCTTTACACAGGAATTTTCCCTCTCCGATTAGATTTGAGTCAATACAAGCTGCAGAAGTTATATCTCCTTGACGAATGTCCTCATCAATTGCCAGCTTAACTAAAGGTGCAATGTAAGAAGGATCGATCATTTCTTATTAACATAATTAGTGATTCTGTCCAAATAGATTTTGGGCGGGCGGATTGGTTTCATATTTTCTTTTTTTACGAATGCATGCTTGGTAAATCCTTCTGACAGAAGCTGATTGTCAGCATCCCGAAAAATCTTATATTTTAAATGAAGAATCGCTGTATGAATTTTATCAAGAGTAGTTTCTATCCTGATAAGTTCATCATACTTGATCGGAATAATGAAACTCGCATAACAATCTGTAAGTGGAAGCAGAAATCCCATTTCTTCAAATTCTGCATAAGATAAACCAGCGGTACGGAGAAGATCGGTTCTGGCAATCTCAAAGTATTCAAAATATTTTGCGTGGTGAACAATCCCCATCTGATCGGTATCAGCATAGCGGGGACGTAGGCGGATCTCAGTAGATAGCATTAAGTTTCTGTTTGTATCTTTTTATTAGATCGTCGTAAGCAATACTAATATCGAAAAAACTCATTCGGGAATATTTCTCGATAATAATTTCTGCCGGAGAGAATTCAAAATTTGCTTTAGGAACAAACACAATTGGTAACGAACCTTTTGGCGGCTGCTCGTACCAAATTCCGCCGTAGTTGTTGATGAACGTCTGACCAAGGTAAGCTCCGAAAGTTGAAACGACACGATCACGTGAAGCCATGCTGATATTTTTCCCCTTCCAACCTTCTGCGATAACCTGGTCAAGTATCCGAATGCTATCATTGGTGTAATCGAGCTGCTTATCGAAAGCGGTTAATACAGATTCAACACATAGCTGTGATTGTTTTATAATTTTACGATTAAGTGTGTCGTCTCTGCGAACAGGGACGATAGATCTTGGTTCTAACTCATTCTTTTTTGCATCAACAAAAAAATAAATTATTGAACCAACAACGAGGATAATTGCAAATATTAGTATGAAGAACATTATTCCGAATAAACTCCCATGTTTGCGAATTTTTCAATACGGTCTGCGATCAGTTTTTCAATTTTAATCTTTTTCAACTTATTAATTTCAGTGATTAAAATTCTTTTCAATATCATTGTTGCTTCATCACTGTTTCGATGTGCACCCCCTTTTGGCTCGGGTACGATCTTATCAATAATTTTTAATTCAAGAAGATCGCGGGCAGTTAATTTTAATGCTTCAGCGGCTTGTTCTTTGTACTCCCAGCTTCTCCATAAAATACTTGAACAAGACTCAGGTGAAATAACCGAGTACCAGCAGTATTCGAGCATTAAAACTCTATCGCCTATTCCAATACCAAGCGCTCCGCCGGAAGCCCCTTCACCTATAACTACAACAACGATAGGAACTCGAAGCTGCGACATTTCAAAAAGATTTCTTGCGATGGCTTCTGCTTGACCTCTTTCTTCAGCTTCAATTCCTGGATAGGCGCCAGGAGTATCGAGAAATGTAATTACAGGCTTACCAAATTTCTCAGCAAGCTTCATTAATCTAAGAGCTTTTCGGTAACCTTCAGGATTCATCATTCCAAAATTGCGGTAAAGATTACTTTTTGTATCGCGTCCTTTTTGCTGTCCGATGAACATTACTGTCTCGCCATCGAGCATACCGAATCCACCAACAACAGCTTTATCATCTCTGAAATTTCTGTCACCGTGTAACTCAATAAAATTCGTTGACATCTTTTCAATGTAATCAAGAGTGTAAGGACGTTCGGGATGACGGGCTAATTGTACGATTTGCCAGCGCGAAAGATTCGCATAAATTTGATCTTGAAGCAAATTGATCTTTTCTTCCAGACCGACGATCTCATCGTTGATGTCAAGCGTTTCAGAAAGTTTCCGCATTTCGGAAATTTTGGATTCAAGCTCGATGATCGGTTTTTCAAATTCTAAAATTGTCTTTGCCATATCTTACCTAACTAAGTTTTGTATTTGTTTGATGATGATCTCAACATCCAGCCAAATATTTTGATTTCGTGCATAATAAATATTCATATGTTCTATTTCTTCAGATGTAAGATTTTTGTTTTCGTTGATCTGAACAATACCGGTTAAACCAGGTTTCCCAAGATAAATACTGCTCTCGATTCCATCTAACGGCGGACCGACAAGACTGTATTTACCTGAGATCACCTGCGGTAAATATAATAATTTATTTTTCTTATTTGAAATAAGACTTATAATAAGCGAAAACGGATAAATAAAAATTAGTAGTGGAAATGAAACGATTAAATCAAATGCACGTTTCATGTAGCGATGAACAGGTTGAGCAATGTTGTACTCGATTTCAATCAAAGGCAAGTCATCTAATTCCATAACATCTTTTTTGCCGATAATGAAATCGTAATTTTTGTCTACAAGATGGAACTGGGTATTTTGACCTTGATTTGATGCTACGATTTTTAAGAGGTCTTGATAAGAAAGAAAATCCGATGCGAATATTACCTCATTAACTTTTTTTGCACGAATGATTTTACCAATGGCATCGATGCTGCCGATAATTTCTACATCATTGATTTTTTCGCCGATACGTTTTCTATCAACATCAATTAAACCGATAATATCATAAAAATAATTGTGAGTTCGTTTTAACCTGCGTATAAGTTCAATAGCCGAATCATTCGTGCCGACAATGATTGTTCCGGCTTCAAAAAGTGATCGGCGATTGGTCCTCGGATACTTGAACAAGATCTTAACAAATATCCGCCAGAGCGGAAGTACGATCAATAGCATTAAATAAAGAATCAAAATAATAGCCCGACTAAAAGCATAATCCTTGGAGAAGTAAGTTAACGTACTCGTAAAAAGGAAACTGATAAAAATTGCAACCAATAATTTTGAGATTGGAAGGTTCTTGATCTCGTAGCTGCCGAGTGAAAAAGATGACAGCAAAAAGATCACAGCAGGTACAATAAATACTGTTGGATAAGCGTAATCAGGAAATCCGCCAAAACCTGAAATAGCTATATACAGCTCTTCGCTTAATATCAAAGCAAGATTAAAAATAATCACATCAGTAATAACAGCAGTAATGATGAGTTTTCGTTTACCGACAAACGCAGCGAGACTTCTGATATTAATCGCGAACCGTAAAATAATTTCAAGGAGCCATGAACTTGAAAAATGCTTACTGACGAAAAGCCGCATCGCATCATAAAAAACTTTTACTTCGTCAAGACTGCTTCGGCGGGTGCTTTCCCCTTTGTAATGAATGATCTGAGTTGAATGAACATAATAAACTTTATAACCGCCGGCTTTTATTCGATAGCACCAGTCAAGGTCTTCACCGTACATAAAAAAATTTTCGTCCAATCCACCGATTTTATCAAAGACTTCTCTCCTCAGGAACATAAATGAACCGCTGACTGCGTCAACTTCATAGGTTTCATTTTCGTTGAGATAGGTCAGATTATATTTCGAGAAGAATTTTGATTTTGGAAGAAGCTTACTTAGCCCAACAACTTTTGTGAAAGCAACCCATGGTGTCGGAAAACTTCTTCTACAGGCGAGTTGAAAAGTCCCATCGGGATTTAAGATTTTACATCCGGCTAATCCTGCATTCGGATTTGATTTGAAAAAACTAATCATTTCATCGAATGTATTTTCTTGAACTAATGTATCCGGATTTATAAGACAAATAAATTTACCGGAGCTTTGCAGCAATCCAAGATTGTTTGCACGGCTGAAACCAAGATTTGTTTTCGACTCGATTAACTTCACATTAGGAAAGTTTTTTTTAATGAATTCAACACTGCCGTCATCTGACGCATTATCGATTACGATGATTTCATGAGTGATATTCTGAACAGCTCTCTGAATTGAAATTAAGCAGTTCTGCAGGAAAGCTTTAACATTAAAATTAACAATGATGATAGATAGGTCGACCAAACTTAACTCACTATAATAAATTGAAAAGACTTTTTATTCTCAGCTTCCAAACCATCCATGCTGCTTCCCAAACGATCTTCCGACTCATTTTTGAGTGCCCTTTAATTCTATCAACAAATACAATTGGCATTTCAGTAATTTTAAATCCTTTTTTGAAAGCTTTATAATTCATCTCGATTTGGAATGCGTAACCATTCGATTTTATTTTTCTCAAATCGATAGACTCAAGAACTTTCCTACGGAAACATTTGAATCCACCGGTTGCATCGTATATCGGCATGCCAGTAATTATTTTAGTATAGAGATTTGCGAACACACTGAGGAACAATCTTCTTAATGGCCAATTAAGTACCCTGACGCCTTGTACATAACGTGAACCAATTACAAGATCAAAATCCTTGATCTTTTTCAAAAAATTATTGATCTCTTTTGGATCATGCGAATAATCAGCATCCATTTCAAAAATAAATTCATAGCCATTTTTTAAAGCGTACTCGAATCCGGCTACGTAAGCTTTTCCGAGTCCTTCCTTTTTTAAACGATTAATAAGAATTATATTCTCATGTTCCTTTTGAAAATTCCGGACAACATCGGCAGTTCCATCAGGTGAGTTATCATCCACCACCGCAATATCCACTTCACCTTTTGAATATTTTAAGATAGCCGGGATTATCTTTGCGATATTTTCGGATTCGTTATAGGTCGGTATGATGATTAGGGTTTCAGCCATTAAGAATAAAATTCCTTTATTGAATTTGTAATATATTCGATCTCATCATCCAATAGTTCTGGGTGCATTGGCAGAGAGATTACTTCTTTTGAAAACTTTTCAGTAATCGGTAAAGTTCCCTCGCCAGCAAAACCACGAAAAGCGGGCTGCTTGTGTAAAGGTATTGGATAATAGATCATTGATGGAATATTTTTTTCTTTAAGAAAATTTTGAAGCTCATCTCTTTTCGGAACACGAAGTGTGTATTGATGAAAGACGTGTTTGGAATAATCTTCAAAGGATGGAGTTATCACTCCTGGAATATTCTTCAAAACCTTGGTGTATAAACCGGCATTATCGATCCTGCTTTTATTCCATTCATCGATGTATTTTAGTTTCACACGAAGTATTGCCGCCTGCAAAGCATCCAATCTGCTGTTCACACCTAAAGTTTCGTGAATATATCTTTCTTTCGAGCCATGATTGGCAATCATTTTTACTTTATTGAAGATCGATTGATCGTTGGTTGTAATCATCCCGCCATCTCCATAACATCCCAAATTTTTACTCGGAAAGAAACTAATGCAAGCTACATCACCAAAACTGCAGACTTTCTTCCATCCATCCCGTGAGATATCTTTTTGAGTATGTTCATTATTTGATTGGTAATTATCTTTGTCCAATATCTTCCCCTCATTCTTCTTAGGAATTATCTCACGGGATAAATACTCAGCACCAAAAGCTTGGGCTGAATCCTCGATCACAAACAGCTTATGTTCTTTTGCGATAGAACAGATTTCATCCATCGCAGCAGGATTTCCATAAAGATGAACCGGCAAGATCGCCTTAGTTCTTGGAGTGATTTTTTCTCTAATCTTTTTGGCATCAATGTTAAAACTCTTTTCATCGATATCAACATAAACCGGTTTTGCCCCGACAAGAGCGATCATCTCGGTTGTTGCAACGAATGTAAATGGAGTAGTAATAACCTCATCGTCCTTTCCAATTCCAAGAGCCATTAAAGCAATTTGTAACGCATCTGTACCATTAGCACAAGATGCGGCATATTTTACTCCGAGATATCCTGCACATTCACATTCGAATTCCCCGACGTGTTTTCCTCCGATAAATTGAGTGGAACTAATAACATCTGCTATAGCTTCGTCAACCTCACTTTTAATTTTTGCATACTGTCGTTTCAAATCGACCATCTGAATGTTCATTTAATATTCTCTCTCATTTTAGTTTTTAATATTAATTTACTGGGGTATAAAAATGAATCATGTACTGAAGTTACGCAGTCAACGCTATTTTCATTCCAAATAGGTTCTCTCGATACTTCCGACCCGCCTGCATCTTCTCCAAAGGATCCTTCGGATGAACTGCATAGGCGGTAAAGCGGGTCGGAAACTCGAGGACCTCGAAATATAGGCTGGTTTTCGAGTATCCCGACCGAGATCAATTCGAGATATGGGTCGGGATGTATCGAGAAAACCATGAAAAATTTTGTTGTTGTAGCATCATTCTTGTCATTTACTTGGTTTTGCGTAACTTCAGTCATGTATGTATTATCCTACTTACCCGCCTGCCTCGTCAGTCCGTTAGTTGACGAATAGTTTGGCGGGCAGGTTTATATGTCGCTCCTCTGGAGCTATAATCGTTTTTTGTAATGATTACTATCAATATTTCGTTCCTACGGAACTTTACTTCGTTAGGAGTAACATATTTGTAGTTCCAGATCAATGAAAAAACCTGAATTAGCTCCGTTAGGTGCGGTATGAAAAACAATTTAATCTTTAACCTGCCTGCCGAACTCTGTCTGAAGAGGCAGGCAGGCATGACTCGTTTTTATACCCCGTTTAATTTATTCTTTGCTCAAAAACGTTTTAATCATTTTCAATATGCATTCTGCACTTTTCAATCTTAATTATCAAAGTGTCCTTTTCCAAATAGAACGACAAAAATCGTTCTGAATAAAATTTTAAAATCCATTCGTAGTGAAACATTTTCAATATAATAAAGATCGTATTGTAATTTCTTCTTCACATCTTCAACATTTTCATCGTACTTGTGCTTAACTTGAGCCCAGCCTGTAATTCCGGGACGCACTTTTAATCTTCTTTTATAAAGCGGAATTTCCTGTGAAAGCTTTTCAACGAAGAATGGACGCTCAGGTCTTGGCCCAACTAAGCTCATATGCCCTTGAAAAACATTTATGAATTGGGGGACTTCGTCGAGTCTGACCATTCGAATGAAAAGACCAACTCGTGTAATTCGAGGATCATTTTTTTGCGACCAAACAGGTCCTGAATGTTTCTCAGCATCTTGAAACATAGAACGGAATTTATATACCTTAAATTCCTTTCCATCTTTGCCTACTCTAATTTGTTTGTAGAAGACGGGTCCCTTGGAATCGATTTTAATCGCTAATGCAACCAAAATCAAAACTGGCGAGGTAATCACTAAAATAATTAGTGAAACCAGCACATCGATGATTCTTTTAATTTTTTGTTCCCAAGCCGGCATTAGCTCAGGCATTATTTCGATAAGTGGGAATCCATAGAGCTGGTTCGTTCTCGCCTGTCCGCTGATAATTTCATACAAATCTGGAACGATCTTAATGCTCACCCCTTTAATATCACACCTTGCTACTACTTCAAGCATTTGTTCATGTTCATGGTGATCGAGGGCAATAATTATTTCTTCTATTTTATTTTCTTCGACGGCCTTTTCCAGGTTATCAATGTTCGCAATAATTTTTTTATCCTTATAAGTTACTTCCTGCATATCGACGAGTGAAATAAATCCGACTGCATCAAGCCCGAGTGCTCGATAATGATCTATTTGATCGTAAATACTTTTTGCTCTCTCATTATAACCAACAATTAGAGTATTACGCCGGCCAATTCCCTTAATAAGCAATTGACGCTGCAGGCTTCTTATGAAGAGTCTCCCGCCGCCTACAAACAATAAAAATATTCCCCAGTAAAGAAGAATAATAAATCGCTGGGTTGAACTTACCTGATGCATGGCATCATCAATAAATATCAAAAAGAAGAGGACTAATACTCCAAAGAAAGAAGATTTGAAAAGCGTTGTTAATTCATCAAATCGCGATGCAGCAAACCATGTTCTATACATTCCAACGAAAAGAAAAATCAAAAACCAATAAACATATACAACAAACATTGGCAGCAAAAATTCCGGTTGGAACACCATCTCAAGCCAGCCGGATTCGACACGAAGATAGAAAAATAGAATCCATGAAAGATTTATTGTGAGAAAATCTATTAGAAGGAGAAATATTTTCTGCTTCGACTTAGACATATATTCCTCTCGTCCCTAGTAAATCTTTGTAGATATTATTTATCTTCTCAACCATCAATTCATCGCTAAATTCATTTCCAATCATTTTTTTACCATTGAGACCCATATTTCTCGCTTTCTCTCTATCAGAACACAGTAGTAAAATTTTCTCTGCAAGACTTGAAATATTTTCAGGTTCAATTAAGAAACCATTATAACCGTCCTTTATTACTTCGTGAGAACCATCCAGATCAAATGAGATTATTGGTTTTTCGAGCATAACTGCTTGAGGTAATACACGTGCAAGACCTTCAAGCAAAGAAGTATGAACAAGCAAATCAACAGCTGATAAAGTTACAGGAATTTCCTCCGGTGGTATTAATCCTGCAAAAATAATTTTGTCCTCTAATCCATGACTTTTAATATAAGATTTGAGTTCATCCTCAAGCTCGCCATTACCTATAAACAGTAATTTACAGTTTTCAGTTTTACTTCTGACAATTTTAAATGCATTAATTAAATATTTATGCCCTTTGAGTTTCGAAAAACGTGCAACCTTAGCAATTACGAAATCATTTTCTGAGATTTTATAATCAGTTCTAATCTGTTTTGAGTCATGAATTATAACATTGTATGGCTCTAGACCAAAAGCACTACGAACAACAGAAAATTTATTTGCCGGAGCCAAATTATTCTTCAACATTACATCAACGATTGTATGAGTTACCGCTATGATTTTATGGCAGAACAGGGCGGAGAATTTTTCGATAAGTTTATAGAAATTTCGAATAAATAAATTTTGAAATCTGTGAAAAGGCAATCCATGAATTGTGTGTAAAATAACCGGTGTATGTACCAGCCAGGCGGCAAATCTACCAATTACTCCAGCCTTCGAGCTGTGAGTGTGAACAACATCAAATTTATTTTTTTTGATGAATTTCGCAATTTGAAAAATAGCGATTAGATCATTTATCGGGCTTATTGCTCTTTTAAGTCTCGGAAAAGTTTGAACTTCAAGACCTAATTCTCTTGCAGTCTCATACATACTCCCTTCAGAAGGAATATTTGGACCGGTGGCAATGTGAACTTCATAACCAAGTTTATTCAATCCGCTCGCCATAGCCACCACAGTTTCAGTTGCACCGCCGATGGAGAACAAGGTGATCAATTCTAATACTTTAATATTTGATCTTTTAGTCGCTGGTTTCATATTTTTCTTCTGGTCCGAATTTCAATTTACTCCCCTGCAATATACCAATATTCATAAAGATTTTTGAATATTCGAATAAGCAAAATTAAAATTTTGTCTCCTTACTTTCCAAATTTATGATTGTAAGAAACAATAAATTCTATTTAATTCAAATCGTAACTACTCAGCAGGTAACTATTCAACTCGTATGTTAGATGTTTCAGGTGATGAACTGTCAAATTTGCCACAGACCTGCCCGTCACGTAGAGCTTAATGTGGCAGGCGGGTTCACAGATTATAGAATCACTCTTTTTGTAATTTTTGATAGCTTTCTTTCCCCGTAGGGGTGCATTCGCATTGTAACTGAAATTTCTTTCCTGCCAATACATAGCCTGCCCATTCATAGCTATTTTGTGGCGGGCTATCTTGTGGCAGGTCAGAATATTTCACCTGCCCGCCATATTTATAGCTGACCTGCCCGCCACATCGATATCGGAGAGGCAGGCGGGGTGGCAGGCGGGGTGGCAGGCGGGTAAGTTTAATCTGTGAATCTGTGGCGTTTTATTTTTGTTACTTAGGAGTTACTTCAAATCGACTATTTTACTAAGAGTGAATTGTAATTTTTAATAATCCATAGACCTTTTATTTTGAATGAAAGTGATAATAATCTAATCTGATTTTTTTTATATTGAGTTGTATATAGCAACTGGTGAATGAAATGAAAATCCATAAATTGATAATTCTTAGCTTCGTATTATTGCTCATCGCATTTTTTGGATATCTCCTTTTTAGAGAAGATAATGAACCCGATGATATTCAAATCAAAAATCAAATTACGACCGATTCGGACATAGTTAAATCCGACTCTTCAACAATTTTCGAGATTAATTTATCAGACAGTTCTGCCCTTATTGAAGGTGAATCAAATGATCTTATAAAATCACCGAAAGAATCTCCCAAGGAAACCGGATGGATTGACCCACGGGGACTTTTTCCGATTTTTGCCTTCAACTTCCCGGAACATTCAAAAAACCATATAAACGCTCTTCGAGTTATTGAGCGCGGTGGAATAAATATTCTTATTAATGGAAGTTTTGGTTTGATGCCGGAACCCTACGCATTAAAAGCTGCATTTGAAAAACTTGGAGATTCAAACTTAAAATGGTTAACAATCCTCGCAAATGACTGTAAGGACAATTTTATTTATAACAATTCGAATGATGCAATTAATAAAGATATTAGTAAATTCATAAAAGAATTTTATAATCCAAAATATACTTATGGTTGGTATCTTTGGGATGAGCCGGGTCCAAATAAAAAAATATGTCCAGCTTCCGACGCTATAAAAAATAACGATTTTGAAGATATCAACAGAATGTCCAGGCAAATCAGAAGGGATTCCATCCAAAGTTCAAAGTTAGATTACATGAATCTCATGCCATCCTATTGGAGCGGAACACCTAACATCCAAAGTTACGAAAAGTATATTGATGCATATTTTACTTCTCAGGAATTTAAACCGAGAGTCCTTAGCATTGATCACTATCCTTTTGTAGTTGAAACTTATGGAGGATTCAGAAAAGATTATTACTCCAATCTAGAAATATTGCGAAGGAAGTCTCAACAATATTATGTTCCTTTTTGGATGATTGTTCTTTCTAGCGGACATTTGTCCTATAAAAATCCTAGCTTTGAAGAAATCAGTTTTCAAGTTTACTCTGCTCTCGCTTATGGAGCCAAAGGAATCGGTTATTACTTGTACTCAAAATCCTGGGAAAAGAACGGATATACTTCATGGATACTGGAGGGCTATGTTGATGATCCTAATGTTGCAGATTCACTTCACGGACCGCTTTTCGTTCCTGTTCAGTATCTAAATAAACAAATTCAAGTTCTCGGTAAAATATTAAGTGAATTAAGTTCTATTGACGTAATACACACCTCTGATTATCCAAACAAGCAAAAAGATATTACACAATCTCTGTTCAAACTAAATGCATCCAACAATTTTATAAAAGAAATTTATAATAATGAGAATATAAATGCTGATCACAAAATTTTGATAGGAGTATTTGAAGACAAAAACAACAGTGTCCCAGGTGGTAAATATCTGCTCATTGTTAATAAAGACGTATCAGTAAACTCAGAACATATAATTAAGTTGAATGTACAGTACAAACTTTTTAAGTTTAATAAAGAAACGGGTGAAAAATATTTTATCGCAAACACTGATAATATTAGTGCAACAATATCACCTGGTTCTGGTGAATTATTTTACATTAAATTGTAACTCTAAAAATACGTGATTTATGTGGCAGAGAAATAACAACAATAATTAATGAAGAAAAACATGCTGGAGAATATAATGTGGAATTCACTGGAAGTAATTTGCCAAGTGCCGTATATTTCTATCAGCTAAAAGCAGTTAATCCCGAATCGAGTTCGGAACAAGGCTTTGTTGAAATGAAGAAGATGCTACTACTAAGGTAATTGTAATATGGAATTGGAATTATTTTATAACCATCTTTTAGGTAATATTCTTTTTATCGAAAAATTTCAACCAGAAACATTCATCATAATTAATAAAAATAGACCCTCCCCCGAAGAGGAAGTGCTGTTGATATATTTACTATTTAAAAGGAGTTTGTTATGAAAACCGTTATTCAAATATTGTTTCTCTTCTTGTTGTTTTTAATAATGGCTTTTCCTCAAGATAGAATTCATAGAGAAGTAGTGCAGGAGAAACTTACTACTGAAAAACTATCAGAAAATCAGAAATTAAAAGTATATGGTGTACAAAGATTAAATGAAATAGAATTGTTACTGTCAAAATCAAAAAGTAGCAATTGGAAGACGGCTTTCAGAAATCAGAAAGTAGAATTTTATGAAGAAGGATTTAATGCAAAGGACACAAGAACAACCATTAATAAAACATTGCTTGAAAATGGCTTTTTACTAATAGAGCTCCTTGTCCAACCTTGGAATGGTAATACTTGGATCAATAGTTATAAGTTTTCATATACATATGATGCAAACAATAACCTTGTCTTAAGCCTCTTACAATTTTGGTATTGGGATAGTTCTACTTGGGGGAATTATGAAAGGTACTCATACTCGTACGATGGAAACAATAACATGACTGAACAAGTTTACCAAACCTGGTCTAGCTCTGAATGGAGGAATATTGAGAAGAGATCATATATATATAATGGAGATAATTACCTGATTGAAGCACTTTATCAATTAAGGAAAGATTCTAATACATGGGTGAATCACCTTAAATGGTCGCACAAATATGACATAATCAATAACATTATTGAATCTCTGCTGCAAGGTTGGTCTACTTCTTCCTGGGTAAATCAGTATAAATCTACATATAAATATGATGCAAACAATAACATTACAGAAGCACTTGGACAAAAGTGGTACGTCACTACTTGGATAAACAATGAAAAGTATTCATACACATATGATGTAAACGATAACCAGACCGAAAAACTCTTACAAACTTGGGATGGTTCTGCTTTGGTGAATTTTTCTAAGTTTTTATACACATATGAGATAAAAAATAGAATGAATGAAGCACTGCAACAATCTTGGGATGGATATGCTTGGGTAAATTATGACAAGTATTTGTATTTATTTGATGGAAACAATAACCAGATTGAAGAGCTTAGACAAACTTGGGGTGGCTCTGCTTGGATTAACAACCGTAATATTTCGTACACATATGATATAAACAATAACCAGATTGAAGAGCTTCAGCAAAAATGGAATGGTTCCGTTTGGATGAATTTTCAAAGGTTTTTGTATTTATATGATACGAACAATAACCGAACTGAAAAGTTTTATCAAACTTGGAGTAATACAAGTTGGGTGAATGTTACTAAACATTCATATACGTATGGCCGAGTAACAATAATTGATGAGGATTTGACTTCTATAAATTCTTATAGCATATCATATAACTATCCAAATCCATTTAATCCTGGTACAAAAATAAAATATACAATCCCTCAACAGTCTTTTGTTACACTAAAAGTATATGATTTACTTGGCAGAGAAATAACGACACTAATTAATGAAGAAAAACCTCCTGGTGAATATGAAGTGGAGTTTATTGGAAACTCCGCCAATGGCGGATTACCGAGCGGAGTATATTTCTATCAGCTTCAAGCTGGTAATTTCATTGAAACGAAGAAAATGATTTTGGCGAAATAAACTGTTCGAAAAGGAATCGAATAAAATATTTCTATGCAAATTCTTGTCGTCTCAGTATATTTATCCTTGTGATTAGCATCTCATTGTTAAATCTGAACAAATATTATTAAGCTCGATGAATTTAAACATTTTCATTCGTCACCAAACTAATCCATCAAATTACTACAGAATCTACCAGTACATCCAACACCTGGAAGGTAATTATGCGATAAATGTTGTCAGTAGTTTCCCATCATTTTATTACAGGTATCTCGGCAGGTTTTCAAAAAATATATTCCTGAGCGTTTTATTAAAAATTATCACATACTCTATCGTCCAATTAAGATTACACATCACAACTTCATTAATGTTATTTCAGAAAAGTTCTATACTTTTCATTCAACGAGAAATTTATCCGAGGCGGCTTGGATTTATTCAAAAAGAAGTCTTAAAGAGACTATTAAATCGGAATAAAATTATTTGGGATATAGATGATAATATCACCGCATTAAATGAAATCTCAAAATCTGAATTCAACCTCTTGGCCGAAAAGTCAGCTTCAATTATTGTATGTCATCAATTCTTAAAGGACGGCTTGGAAAAAAAATATCATGAGAAAGTTTTCTTTCTGCCGACAAGCGATATTGAATGCAATAATTTCAACGTAGAGGAAACAAATAAGCAAAGATTAACGGCTTACCCCAGTATAGTTAAACTCGGATGGCTCGGTACATTTAATAATCTCAAGTTCCTGGAGAAAATCTTACCATATTTAGAAAAAAGTGCAGAAGTCTTAAAGAAAGAATTTGGAAAATATCTGGTGTTAAGAATAATTTCAGATTTCTATCTTGAAGCAAATGTAAATTTTCTAAAGATAAATAATATTTCGTGGACCCGAGAAAGAGCAATTCAAGAACTGCAAAATATTCATATAGGATTAATGCCGTTGGATGATAATGACATAACTAAAGGTAAGTGTGGGTTTAAGGCAGTCCAATACATGGGATTTGGCATACCGGTACTTGCGTCAGACATCGGTTTCAATCGGGAGGTTATTGAAAATGGTCGTAGCGGTTATTTAATTACAAAGGTTGAGCTTTGGATGGATAAAATTATTGAACTTAGTTCCAATGAGAAACGATGGTTGGAATTCTCGAAAAATGCTCGTACGAAGTGGTTAAAAGATTTTAATACTGATAATATTATAAAAAAGATGATTGAGATAATTGGGTGACCAAATGAAAATTTCAGTTGTAATGGCAACATACAACGGTGAGAAGTATATTAAAAAGCAATTGGATTCTTTATTATCTCAAAGTAGACTTCCGGATGAGATCGTAATTTGTGATGATAATTCGATTGACAACACTTACAACATCATTTCGGAATTCGTGACTCAAAAAGCAGTTGATTACCCTATCTCGATCAAGCTTAAAAAAAATAATGAGAATTTAGGATTCGCTAAAAACTTTAAGAACGCAATCGATTCTTCATCAGGCGATCTAATTTTACTCTGCGACCAGGATGATATTTTTACTGTGGATAAAATAAAGACCATTGAAGAATTCATGAAATTTAATGAGAAAGTAAAAGTTTTTATTTCAGCTTTTAAAATGATTGACACTGACGATAAACTTATTTCTGGAATTCAACCATTTAAAATGAGTAAAACAGTAAAAACGAATGAATTATTAAAAGGAAATTCTTACCCTGGCTGCACAATTGCCTTTAGGTCTGAACTTAAAGAATATTTCAATCATTTCAACGATGCTATATTCGCTCACGATTGGTTTTTACTTTTACTCACAAGTGTTCTTGAAAAAGACTCCATCTATTATTCTAATGAACCCCTTGTGTCATATAGAATGCATTCGGAAAATACTCTCGGACTTAACTATAATTATCAAATGAGGTACAAAATAACTGAAAGAATAGATGGAATTCAGAAAATAAATTCTCTTTTCAAAGAGTTGATCAAAATTCTCGGAATGAAGAACCTTCCTGAACGGTGTACCAATTCCATATATAGACAAATACATTTCAACGAAATGAGAACTGATTTCTTAAAAGGAAAAGCTAGCTTATTGAAACTTTTTCCAAAATTTTTCTTATATCAGAGCACAAAAATGTTCCTTGGAGATCTTGCTTATATGATGAAGGTGAGGGCAAAGTAATTATTGACTAAAGTTAAATCGAATAATTTTCGTTCTTTTTAAATAATAAAAAATTGATATGAAAATCATTAACTCGGTGAAAATCCAGGTGATAGGGACAGATAAATACCCAAATAAACTTATAGCTATTACTAAAATTAAAATGTGAGCAATCCCAAAAATCAGAACGATTTTTGAAAAAGTTTTTTCATAACCAAAATTAATTAAGCCGTGAATACCAAGTGTGTAATTACCCAAGCTGATTGTCAAACCCAATGACAGAATCGAAAAAATTAAAATACTGCTTGAATAATCATTACCCAAAAAAATCTTTATAATTATCGGAGATGAGAAAAAGATCGCCATAGATACAATCGAAGTAATCAGCATGGCATACTTGAATAGTATATTAAACTGATTAATTGCTTTCTCTCTGTTTTCACTTATCAACTTTGAAAAATGTGGAAATATCGCCTGATACAAAGGTATTCCAAGAAATTGAAAAGCTTTGAAAATCCTCTCAGCAGCGGAATAATATCCCACAATAGTATTGCTGGTTAGAAATCCTAAAATTACACTGTTACTTGTCGTGTAAAGATTCATCGCCACATTGGAGATGAATATTTGTAAACCTGATTTAAATTGTTTCTTTACAATATCAAACGGGGGGAGCTTTAAAATAATTTTATAGGTCTTAAATACAATTATCAGCGAAATTATTCCGGATACAAAAACCCCAACAAAGTTTAGAACTGGAAGAATGATGTAGTCGTTCACTTCCCGGATAAAAATAAAAACAGTAACTGTAAATATCAGCTTCGAAATGAAGTTTACTATAGCGATGAATTTCATCTTCTCTATACCCTGAAAAAACCATTGCGGAAAAAGAATCCAGCCAATAACAACCAAAAAGCTAAGAAAGAAGAAAAGTTGTTCTTCAATAAACTTATTTACAAAGAATATTAGAAATAAAATAATTAACAGAGAAACTAGAAAGAGAAGAGCTTTGATAATAAATACGGAGATGAATATTTCAGAGACTCTTTTGTTGTCCTCCCGGTGAATAGAAATTTCACGAGTTGCAGACAAATTAAAACCAAAATCCGTTAGAAAAATAAAATATAACATGAAAGCCTGAGCAAATGCAGTAAGCCCAAACTTCTCTGGTCCTAAAACACGAACTAAATAAGGAAGTGTAATCAGAGGTAAAATGTAATTCGCAACTTGAAGGAATGACAACGAAAAAAAATTCTCTATTATTTTTCTTCTATCTTGCCGTTGAAGCTGCTCCCTAATTCGTTTTAGCATTAAGTTTTAACGCTTTGCTCATTGTAACTAGGAGTTTCAGAATTTGAAATTTTTGATATCTCGGTAAAACGAACCATTAAACCAACTGAAGTCCAAAATACTATTGAGAATTGAAAACCTTCAAAGTTAGGTTCCATCAATGAGTGAACGTAAACCCCAACTATAGAACTTAGGAACGACCATAATAGAATTTTATTCGAGTCAATATTCTCTCTCCTATATGATTTAATAAAGTATACAAAAACACTGATAAGTAGAGAGATAAATACTAGAGCGCCCGGGATTCCTGTTTCACCCAATAAACCGAGCACAATATTGTGAGCCGATGCATGGTCGAGAATAATAAACTTTGCGTGATAACCTAAATTTCCAATCCCTACACCGATAATCGGATTGTCCAAGAACATTTGCCACACATCTTTATAAAAATTCAAACGTGTGTAATATGAAAAACTTTGTTCAAAGGTGGCTATTCTATCTATTAAAACATAAGTCAGGGGATTTAACAACAAGATCAACACGACAAAAATTATAGTAAATAAAATTGGAAGAAAGGTTTTTGGTTTTAATACTCTGGCTAAAAGAAAAACAATCGCTACTGCTAAAGCAAGCATTCCTCCCCGAGAGAGTGTAAATACAATTGCTGAAAACATGATGATAACAGAAATTGCGACAAGAATTTTTTCATTTAACGATTTTACAAATAGAAAGTATCCGATTGTTAGAGGAATTAATAAAACATAAAATGTTGCGAGGTAATTCGACTTTCCCCAAGAAGTTGCGAGAAGATTTTTCTTAAAGAAAAGACCTACAATACCTCTGGTAAGTCCCCCCAATTCGATTATGATCGAAAATTCAATCAATGAAAGTACAACACCAAATAGGATCAGCATTCGAATAGTTGTTTTAATATCACTCAATGATCTTGTAAATCTGTAAGTAAATAAGAAAAATATCAGCCCGTAGAAGTAACTTTTCCAAATTAACAAAGTCCTAAGTTTATCAACTGCAACCAAAAAACTAAGCAGCCCCCACACTAAAAAAATTAGTAAAAGAGTGGAAAATAAATGCCAATTTTTCTTTCGATCGGAATCGAAAAGGGTTCTGAGAATAAGTACGAGAAATATGAACGGAAAAAAAATATCCACAAATAAAATCTGCGGAATTTTACCGCCAATTTTTACCTCACCAATTGATCCTGCAAGAATAGAGAACAATAAAAGATAAAGGATATAAACTGGATGTTCATAGAGAAACTTTAGTGAAAGTATAAATACAATCGCACCAAATATAATCAAAGGTGCAGTGTAATCGGATGCGATGAAAGCGATTATTAGAAGTAACTCAAGGAGGAATAAAAATTTAAAATCTTTTAAAACAGATAACATCGAATGGTTAATCTTCAGAATTGCAAATAATTATCTGGGACCATTATTTCTTCCGGAATGCAAACATGCGCTGTATAGGGATGAAAATCCCCTCCCTTAATTTTTGATACCTTGAATGCTCGTTTTTGATCTCGGCTAAGGAATTTTTTATTAAGACAAAGCATACTGACAAAAATAGAGAAATTAAAAACGCTGCTATGACAATGATGCTCCTTTTCGGGCTTGATTTTTTCTCAGCCGGGACTGCTTGATCCAAAACTAAGACCACAGGAATATTTTTCTGTTCTTCAATTTTTGCCTGTTCGAAGATTGGGAGAAGAAATTCCATTAGTTTTGTTTGAATCTCAAAATCTCTTTTAAGTCTTAGATACTGAATACCGACCTCGGGTATATCGCCAAATGGAACGAATAAGCTTAAAGTTTCTTTGTTTAAATTCTCTTTTCCAAATTTCATTTGGTTCAATTTCTTTTTCATCTCGGAAATCTGAAGTTTTGAGTGAAGAATTTCCGGACTGCTCTCACTCATAGTTTTTCGCAGAACTTCTAGTTTAATTTCCTCTAGCATTATCAAACCCTTGATTTCGGCCGCAGCCTGAATCGCAGCTTTCGTCTGTTCATCAATTGCATAAACACTGTACTTTTGGCTGAAATTCTTCAGACTATCTTCGATATTTTTTAGATCAACTTTTAATTGTTCATACCGTTTTTCTATGAACTCTCTATTGCCACGGGCTTCTGCAATTCCTAATTCAATACTGATTTCATTCAAGACTTGAACAAAATAATTTGCCATATCTGCGGCTCGCTTAGGCTCTTTATCAGAAACCTTAATCGTAATGTTGCCTTCATCCTCAATATTAAATTGAACATTATCTTCGAATGTACCGATCACATCTTCTATAGGAGCAGAGGCGGTGAATTCATATACTTCACGAATATTAAATTTATTAATAACTTTCTCCATTGAAGAACGGCTTTGAAGAATCGCTAAATAATTAAAGGCTTCATCAGAAGTAGTTCCCAATCTCCCTAAAGTTCGGGAGATATCTTTGATAGCAGTTGAAAAGCCAGCGATGTCACCAAATAATCCTGATTTTTTCTTAGGTGAAAGAATCGATGCTGTGGATGTGTACCAATTAGACATTAAAAGAGTAATTATTATAACAAGTAAAGTTACAATACCTGTATTCCAAAGAATAATTTTCCGATATTTTACCAGAACAATAATGAAATCTTCAAATCTTTTTTGCTGAGCATTGTTATTATCTTTATTCATCAATTTTCAATCTTTCGTTCCATGAATTCTTATTAAATATTTACTATTTAAGCTGATTGATCAGGAGATAAATTGTTGCTAAAGAGGCGATTATTCCGAGACCATCTCTAGCAATTGAAAAGTAATACAAAAATGGTCTTTCAGGTTCACGAGGAACCCAAATCGCATCACCTGGCTGAAGTTCAGTTTCACCAGGTTTAAGCCATTGATATGTTTTTGCCTTGATTATTTTAACCTCACTTTCATCTGCCATATCACTATATCCCCCGGCTGAATTAATATAATCATCGAAGGAAAAATTCTTCTGAAAAGGAAGATAACCGGGAATTTTAATCTGACCAAAAATATATAGGTTATCGCTTATTGCCGGAACATGAATTATATCCCCGTTCCTTAGAATCATATCTTGCGTTGTATCATTTTCAAAAAATAATTTTAGAAAATCAACATTTACCAAACGTCTTTTTAATTTCAATTCTCTAATCAGATAAAGACTATCTAGACTTTTCGCCGTAGCAGATCGCAAATTTTGAATTAATTCAAAATCTTCGTGGATAAAATCACCAATGTCATCAGATGAACGGACTATAACTGCTGTACGGAGATTGGCATTAGAAGTAAAACCACCTGCCATTTTAATAACATTAGACAATGTTGAATAATTTCTTTCAATTGGGAATGGACCTGTATTTTTGATTTCACCAGAAAGATATATGACAAGATTATTTGTTTTACTTTCAATTGAGGGAACAAATATTTGATCACCCCTCTCAAGAATAAGATTTTCATCATCTGGATATTTTAATTCAATAACATCCCGTTTGTTAGTGAACTTATTAAACCTGTAGAGAAATATTTTCTCTTTATTGGCAAGACTTGTAAAACCACTTGCAATTAGAATGGCTGTTTTTAAGTTATCCCCCTCAACAAACTCATAAGCTCCTTGCTTATTCAACTCACCATAAACAGAAATGAAATCTACTTGAAGATTTTTTAAGGGAACGAATATTCTGTCTCCGTCGAGAAGAAAAGGATTAAATTTATTATCACCGGTTGCATAAAATCTAGGAATATCAATATTATATTGTTTACCATCGTTTCTTATTAGCGTGATTTTTCGAGTTGAAATTCTCTTATAAATCTCTTCTATTTTATTAGGATCTAATTTCTGCAAATCAAGATTTAATTCCGATTGGTTGTCTTTAGATTGATTTATGAGCAGCGTATTAGCCGCGCTCAGTGTTGTGTAATTAGCCAGAATCACGGCTTTATCGACTCTATCAATAGAACTTACTTTATGTGTACCCTCATTTCCAACAACCCCAGTAACATGAACAAGGAATGTTCTGGGAGACGTTAATGTAACTGAAACTTCAGTATATAAATACTTTGATTTAGTCCGCTCACTTATTTCTTTCTTAGCTTTAGCCAGACTTTTCTGAGAGACATTGACAACTCCAACTGTAGGGATTATCAAACTTCCCTCAGGAGTGACTGTTAGAGGATATGTAACACCCATCGCCCCCCAAATACCTATGGTTAATTCATCACCTGGGCCTACGATGTAAGTTTCCGGGTCAATTGCTCCTTCAAGCGGTACGGCAGTGATTCCAGATTTGGGTACGGCTGCTTTTTGCATCAATTCATCAAATGAAGGAATTTTTCTGTTAAGGTCCCTGTCCTGAGAAAAGATATCCGCAGAAGAGGTAAAAAATATCAGTGATATAATAAAAAGTAAAAGGCTATTTGTTCTCATTTCAATTTAATTTACTGATTAGTTTGATTTAAACTCGTCATTAGTACCTCAACAATCCTCTCTGCAGCTCCTCCATCCCAAAGTGGCGGGATTTGTGAATCTTTTTGATCGTGTTGCAGAGTAAAGATCACTTCATCATAGATTCTATTGTATTTAGTGCCGATCAGCTTATTTGTTCCTAATATTGTTGTAATCGGTCTTTCTGTGTTGTCGCGTAAAGTCAAGCAAGGGATTTTCAAATAAGTTGTTTCTTCCTGAATTCCACCTGAATCTGTTAGTGTTAAAGCACAATTTTTTACGAGATTTACAAAATCAATATAGCCAATAGGAGCGATTAATAAAATATTTTTATGGATATCAGTTAATCCAGATTGTTCAAGCATCTTCCGTGTTCGTGGGTGAATCGGAAAGACGATTTTATAACCATCAGCAAGTTTGGTGAATTGAAAGAATATCTCTTTTAAATTAGACGGTTCATCCACATTGCTCGGTCGATGAAGCGTTACGACAATGTATTTCTTTGCTTCAAGATTTAATCGGGAAACAACATCTGACTTTTCGATTTTCGGTAAATAGTTTATGAGTGAATCTATCATACAATTACCGACAAAGAATACTTTGCTTTCGTCTATCCCCTCATTAGCCAAATTCTGTACACCACTTTCTTCAGTTACAAACAGATAATCGGAGATTGCATCTGTTAATAATCTGTTTATTTCTTCGGGCATTGTTCGATCAAAACTTCTTAATCCTGCTTCAACGTGCGCGACTTTAATTCCAAGCTTTACTGCAACAAGACTGCACGCAACTGTCGAGTTAACATCTCCAACGACAATAATCAAATTTGGTTTCTCTTTTAAAAGAACTTTTTCAAATTCGATCATGATTTTGGCGGTTTGTTCAGCGTGTGACCCGGAGCCAATTCCCAAATAAAAATCCGGCTTTGGAAGCTCTAACTCTTCAAAAAAAACTTTCGACATATTCAAATCGTAATGCTGACCGGTATGACAGATCAGATGCTGAACTTGATCTTGATATTTAAGAAATGCTCGATGAAGCGGAGCAGCTTTCATAAAATTGGGACGTGCACCAACTACGCTGATAATTTTTTTCAAACAGAGTAACCTTTCTTATTTCCTGAACCTAATAGAACTATTTTCTCACGATCCGATTTAACATTTTTAGTTGCGTTTCGAGTGTCTATTACTCTCTTCGAGCTTTTCACAATCGTATTATAATTGTATGAAGAATGATTTGTCACGATAACTACCAAGTCTGCTTTTTTAAGTAAATCATTAGTCAACTTTTTCGATCTGAATTTCAGTCCATTAATTTCTATCTCAGGTACAAACGGATCATTGTACATTAAATCAACATTATAATCTTTGAGAAGAAGTTCCATTACTTTCATTGCCGGTGAATGGCGGGTATCATCAACGTCCTTTTTAAATGCAGCTCCGAGAAAAAGAATCTTCGCTTTGTTAATGGATTTATCCATCTGACTCATTTCACGAAGGATCATTGATTTCACATAGAAGGGCATATTTTCATTAGTTTCAGCTGCAAGAGTTATGAATTTTGTAATGAAATCATACGACCTTGCCTGCCACTCTAAATAATATGGGTCGATAAGAATACAATGTCCACCAATTCCGGGACCGGGATAAAACGGCATAAATCCAAACGGTTTAGTGGAGGCAGATTCGATCACTTCCCAAATATTGATCCCACCCATCCGATCACAGAGGAGTGCCAACTCGTTTACGAGTGCAATATTTACACTTCTAAAAATATTTTCAAGAAGTTTTTCCATCTCAGCAACTTTTGGATTAGAGACTTCAACAACTTTTGAAATGATTTTTGAATTCGCCAGTGCGGCTAATTTTGTACATTTCTTTGTAACTCCACCGACGACAACAGGGGTATTCTTGGTTGTCCAGACTTGATTGCCCGGATCAATTCTTTCAGGAGAAAATGCCAAATAAAAATCTTTTCCAACTTTCAAACCGGTTTTTTCAAGAATTGGTTGAACGTACCCTTCGGTCGTATTTGGAAAAGTTGTGCTCTTTAAAATAATCAAATGATTGTAACGTAAACCTTTGGCAACACCTTCAGTTGCTTGAATGATGTACGAAATATCAGGTTCTTTATTTTCCGTAAACGGAGTTGGGACACAAATGTAAACTACATCACATTCGGGAATAGAAAGAAAATGATTTTCAGCTGTCAATTTTTTGTTTCGGACTGCCTTGTTGAAATCTGCATCTTTTATATCCTGAATGTAATTTTTTCCATTATTTATCGAGTCAACTTTTGGCTGATCGATATCAATTCCAATAGTCTTAAAACCCTTCAGAGCAAATTCCACTGCAAGGGGTAATCCGACATACCCGAGACCGACAACCCCAATAATTGCTTTTTTAGAATTTAATTTTTGTTCAAGAGTGCTCATAAAAAAAATTACCTTTCAATATACCACTGTTTGTAATAGCTCTGATAATCACCGGAGATTATCTCTTCCCACCATTTTTTATTTGATAAGTACCATTCAATTGTTTTTTGAATTGCATTTTCAAAATTGTGTTTTGGCTTCCATCCGAGTTCTTTTTCGATCTTAGATGAATCTATTGCATATCTTCTATCGTGTCCGGGCCTATCTTTTACATAGCTGATTAAACTTTCATCTTTACCTAATTCTTTCAGAATTAGTTTTACGATTTCGATGTTCGGCTTTTCGGTATTTGCACCGATGTTGTAGACTTCTCCAATTTTCCCTCTTGTTGCTACTTCAAGAATCGCTTCGCAATGATCTTCGACAAAGATCCAATCCCTAATATTCATTCCATCACCATAAATCGGCAGTGATTTGTTATTCAGAGCATTGATGATCATAAGCGGAATTAATTTTTCAGGGAACTGATATGGACCATAATTGTTAGAACAGCGAGTTATAAGAGTAGGGACTTCATAGGTATGATTATAAGCTCTGACAAGAAGATCGGCACTTGCCTTAGATGAGCTATAAGGACTGTTCGGCGAAAGCGGAGTCGATTCTGAAAATTGTCCCTCCTTGCCGAGTGAACCATAAACTTCATCCGTAGAGATTTGGACGAATTTACTTAGTTGAAAATTTCTTGCAGCTTCAAGAAGAACGTTTGTGCCGACAACATTTGTATTTATAAATTCATGTGAACTTAAAATGCTTCTATCAACGTGAGATTCTGCGGCAAAGTTGATGATGGTATCAATTTTTTCTTTATTAATTATATAATGGACAAACTCCGAATTGCAGATATTTCCTTTATAAAATTTGAAGTTTGATTTTTGATGTACATCTTCAAGATTTTTTAGATTGCCTGCATATGTCAATTTATCAAGTACAACTATATGACAGCCAGGATCTTTATTTATCAGAAGCTTCACAAAATTACTTCCGATAAATCCCGCACCGCCGGTTACTAGAATATTTTTCAATATACCTCCATTAATTCGAGAAAAAACCGATCAATATCCCACCGGAAATATAGAAACTGTTTCCAATTTTATCGAAAGGTACGTTTTGCACTTTTTCATTTTCGTTTAAATACCAATTGCTTCTAAAGTTAATTGCATAACCGAAACCAAATCTGAGCGCTGTGAATCTGCTGAGACTATATTCAATATTTAACGTCGGCACAAATATCAAATAATTGGTAGACAGCAGGTTTGAATAACTTTGATTTGTGCCGAGAGTATCTTTAAAATTATTCCAGATATCATTCCAATTTGAGTTCCCAATTAAATTTTTCAAATAAAATTTTGTTTCTCCAATTCCAATAATTCCACCGTAACTTATGTTCAGTGATGCAATTGAAGAGGTGTATTCGATACTAAGACCTCCGAAGGATTGGCTGAATTTAATTTCTTTCCTGCTTCCAAAATTTGTTTTTGAACTGATGATTTGATTTCCACCGAGTCCAACTCCGCCAATCCGAAGATTTGGAACTATCATAATGTAAACATATCCTCCGCCGCCATGATAAAAAAATCCACTATTTAAAAACTCCTGCGAGTTCGGAAGTTCGATGAATGAATTAATTTTATCAAAATTTGAAAAATTCCAACCCGGGAAATATCCACCGGCGAGACCTATCCTGCCATTAAAATTATTTTGAGCCATCACAAGTGAAGCTAAAAGCATAAATCCGAAAAAAAATACAACCCTAGCATGAAACATCGCTGGCAAATTTACCCAAAGAGGCGTATAAAATCAATTTGCGATTAGAGAACATAACAAAGGTTCTGTTGGTTGTTACAAAGAAGCTTAGTCAAATCAGCCCAGTTAGAAATTTAGATGCAGATATTATTCTAATTCCATCTTTTAGAATGTCAACTTTATCTTTTTTAATAACCTGATAAATGAATGGAATATTAAGTCGCTCTTTAAAGTATATCAAATTTGGATCAAGCGAGTCTTCATTTAACTTTGCTTCGACTGCAAACCAGGGTTTATTCTCAACTGTTACTAAAAAATCTGTCTCTTTCTTATCGACGTTTCTAAGATAATTAAGATTTATTTTGTGGCCCTCAGATTCTGCTATATATCGAACAAATTTTAATAGATGCGATGCGAGCATGTTTTCGAATCTTGCTCCTTCATCATCTATCTCGGACCAATCATATAGGTACAATTTAGGTTCTTTTTTAATCGAGCGTATCTTTTTAGACTGATATGGGTATATCCTGAAATGATAATAGAAGACCTCCAGGATAGATAACCAACTTGTAATAGCTCTGTGACTAACTTCTAAACCTTCTCTAATTGAATTTATTGAGAGAAGACTTGCAACTTTACCCGGAAGCATATCCCCTAGGAGAATCATGTTGCTAACGTCTGCACAAACCACGCCGTCCCGCTTGGCGCATACTAACAACCAATTTTCCTCGCGTCAAGCGGGATGGAACGACCACAATATTCCTTATCAACAAAGGGAGCGTCGTGGTGCGGCGTGTTATGTGCCTGTGGACGCCAGCACGACTATCAATCAATAATTAATTTTCACATCAACTATTTCAACGTGGTGGATGTCGGTACCAACCATCCCAAAATTCTTTTCGGCGACGAAATAAAAGGGCGACAAAAGGGTTTGTCCAAACAAGTGTCCGCCACAGTGGCCATTGGTCAAATCTTCGAGACGATGGAATGACAGAAACATCGTCTATGAGACAAACCTGTAAACCTTGCTTTCTCGCCTTTTTTCTCAGACGCCAATAGAAGTCCACGTCCTCGCCTATAAAGAGCGTTTCATCGTATCCGCCAAGAGAGAAAAAAGCATCGCGACGAACAAATTGGACCGCCCCTTGAGCCATGCTTAGCAGCTTTCCTGCCACGCGCCACATTTGCAGGTAGACCTTGACTGAAATGCTAGCAGGTTGATAGTTCGTGTCGACCGCACCGCCTATGCACAATGAATCTGACAGGAGTCGAGAAACCCTACAGAACAGAGTCTCCGGAACTGTTACATCAGCATCGACGAAAATGAGAATATCGCCGTGCGCAGCCTTTGCTCCGGTATTGCGCGCCTTCGCGACGCCGCGGACTGTTTCCTGAACAACTTCGACCTCTAAAGCTTGTACTACTTCAACTGTTCGATCTGTGCTCGCGTTGTCAACAACAAGTATCTCCGCTGGTGGACCACCACGTTCACTGAGAAAATTTTTTGCTCGATTGATAGACTCCAGTGTTTGGGAAATCCACTTTTCCTCGTTGTATGCGGAAACAATAATAGAGATAGACTTGCACAATTTTGTTTTTGTCAATTGTGTGCTCAAACCCTAATCGTGCTGGCGGACATGGCACATAACGTGCTTTGTAAAAAAGACGTGCCGTTGTGAACTCTTATAGATTAATTCTCTGTGAAGCAACGGCATGAAGTGAGCACAATTATTCATAGGAAAGAGCGAATGACTTTTTTACAATTGTTATACGCCGTTGGTGCGGACACACTATCCAGTTTCCTGACTAATAAATGGCTTGACTGCCGTAAATTTAATACTGACCACTTTGCCTTGGACAGCTTCAAGATCTTTTGGATCAGGAGAAGGAACAAATTCTGTTCCGGGACAAGTGGACATGGCGAATAATTCCTCTGGAGTAAGAAAGTGACGCTTCACGATCTTAATTTGGCCAAAATCAGCTTGCTCTACTATCTCAAGATAATCTTTCTCGGCAATAGCTCCTCCTACCACCCCAGCCCAGATTGACTGAAAACGTCCTTTTATCTCAGGGTGTATCTTTTCTGAAAAGACCATATCTGAAATAGCCAGTCTGCCACCAGGTTTTAAAATCCGAAAGGCTTCTCTGTAAGCAGCCTCTTTGTTTGGAGTCAAAATGATCACACAATTGGATGTAACTACATCAGCGAAACTATCAGGAAGATCGAGTTTTTCAATATCACCAACATGTTCTTCAATCCTTTCAGCTGAAAAACCAGCCTCAGTTTCTGATTGCCCTTCTTTCTCGATCATCTGAGGGGTCAGATCTACTCCAATTACTCTTCCTTTAGGGCCGACTTTATGAGCGGCTAAAATTAGATCTATGCCGGCTCCACAGCCAAAATCAACTACTACTTCCCCGGGTTTAAGATCGGCAAAACTAACTGGATTACCACAACCTAAAGCAAGATTAAGAGCTGTTTTTGGAATCAAAGAAAGTTCTTCCTCATTATAAAGTTCTTTAACTTGCTTCTTTCTGATTGGGCAGGCGTTACCTTCAAAAGCATACTTTGCCGCGAAATTTCCATAACGACTAGCAATAAGATTTTTAATCTCCTCATTTGTCATCTCTTTAATTTTTTCTTTAACTTTAAAGACCTCTTCACTCCAAGAAAGTTTCCCTATGCCTGTAAGTATGGCACTCTGACAATAGGCCTCAGCATCCTTAATCTCTATACCATGACGAAGTGACCAATCGCAACATCTTTGATAAACCTCAGCCGCTTCTTTTTTGACTAAATTCCAGTGCTCCTTAATTTCTTTTTGAGGTATATTGTATTTTTGGGCCAATTTCTCAAATTCTCTCTCAAATTTTTTCATCAGTGCTTGAAGCTCTCCCTCTTCACCTTCTTCCTTAACTTTTGCCTTGAAACCCGCCTCTTCAACCACTTTAATTAACTGCTTATCAGTCACTTCGTCAGTCTCTATCTCAATTTCAGCTATACCTCTCTTGGGACAGGTAGAGGCCTTTTTAACTCCTTTAACCTTTAACAAAGCCTCCTTTACCTCCTCAGCACAGCAAGGGGTGCTCATCCCCTCAATTTTTAATGTGAGTCCACGAGATTTTTCCATTTTATTATTCTCCTTTTAAATTTAATATTGACTCCAATTGGCAATCGCTTGTAGAATTATTTTTTAACATACTTCATAGGTTTTCCACAGTGTTTTGGCATCTCTATGCTTTCAGTATGCCCTTCTGCCAGGCATGGACAGTAAAGTTTGTCGGTCTCAGAACCTGAGACAATACCAGGACCACAATGCACTATTGGAACAGGCTCTACCACTCTACATGTTTCGCAGACTAACTTAGCACCAACCTTTTGCCTAATTAACCATATCATGCCGAGAGATATAAAAATTAAAGTTATCACAAACGTTACAAGGGGCGATAAAGTGGTAGAACCAGCACTAATTCCCAGTATTCCAAGGATTATAACGAGCATTGGTGCCCCACAACATGAGGTAAACCACACCAGAAACGCAATGACAGTACTACCCGCAACTGCACCCTTCTTTGATCTGCCGCGCATTCTAATAAGGGCATATGCACCATAGGCAAACGCAAGACCCATAGAGAAACTAATAAAGTAATGTTGTAATCGGATATAGAATGTCCACCACCTCACATCAGAATGCATTACAAATATCTTGAAATACAAAACCTCTAAAAAAAAGACCAATACAAATACTATGAAGGGGATAATCCTCTTATACTTCATTTTTTCAATCCATGCTTTAATGCATTCATCCAAAAATCATGTGCCTCTGGTGTAAAATTAATCTCTGTAACCTCTCCATTTTTATCTATCTGTGGAATCTTATCAGCCGGTATTCTTGCATGAAATGTGGGGAATTTAACATCCTTAACTTTTCCGAAAACATGAATATACTTGCGAAACTCTTGTTCATCACAGCATGAAAGAACAGTTATCTCAACATCTAATTCCTCTTTTCCTTTTATCGTGTGTTTTTTCCCATCCAGTTTGATTTCCTTACCTTTGTTGTTTATTAAAAAATTGACCACTTTTACAAGGTCTGCTTCTGTAACAGCACCTTTCCACGGTTTGCCTTGCTCTGTGAATCCGAAAGTAGAAAATAATAATATGCTAAGTATTATTAGTATACATGTTCTCAACATCTTTGCCTCCAAATTTCTGTCCAAAATAAGTATCCATTTTTTTTCATTTTCATATCCTTCCTTTTTTTTTCTCTAAGGACTCAATTGCGCATAACGTGTGCACCAACAACGCCGTACCGTCCCGCCACTATCAACAATCCTTTTTTTCTGTGGCGGGACGGCATGGAACGAGTCCCGATGCAATCGGGATCGTGGTTTGTGCTGTTAGGCGCCGTTGGTGCAGGTCGTGTTCACTGTATTGCTCGTCCGCCTGAGGGGGCCCCGTTCATCTGCTACGCTCAGGGATGCTTAGCTACTTGAGAGCCGCTTTGATTTTGGAAACCGTATCCTTCGAGTAGTAGTTGCACACACCCTTCTTGGCTTTGGGCTTGATACCCAATTGTTGTATAGACTTTTTGACCTTGGCATCAGAAACAGCCAATTCTTTCGCGATATTACCGGCGGTAAGCAGATCGGTATTCTGGGTTGGCATATAAGGGTCTCCTTTCGAGTCTTTATATAGGTTTAACTGCTGTGAATTTAATGCTCGTCACTTTCCCTTGCACGACAGCAACATCCTCTTTCGCAGGGGCAGGAGTAAACTCTGGCCCGGGACAACATACCATCGCTTCCAGTTCCTTCGAAGGCAATGGATGACGGGCCACGACCTCAATCTGCCTAAAGCCGGCTCCCCGAACTATCTCAAAATAACTATCTTCCGCTATCGCTCCTCCTACACATCCTGCCCAGGTTGATTGAAAGCGCTCTTGCACCTGAGGATCAATCCTCTCTGTATAAATAATATCGGAGATGGCCAGACGTCCACCAGGTTTCAAGATACGAAATGCTCCTCGATACACAGCACTCTTATCAGGACAGAGATTAATAACACAGTTGGATATCACCACGTCAGCAAAACTGTCCAGAAGATCAAGTTGCTCCATATCGGCAATGCGGAACTCGACCCTATCTGACAAACCTACTTCAGTCACAGATTCCTTTGCACGCTCAATCATCTGAGGGGCGCCATCAACTCCAACCACCTTTCCACTGGGCCCTACTTTGTGAGCGGCAAGGATGACATCTATCCCTGCACCACAACCAAAATCCACAACTACTTCGCTAGGTTGAAGATTGGTGAAACCAGTGGGGTTGCCGCATCCTTTAGAAAGATTGAGAGCGATTTTAGGGATCAGGGAAAGTTCTTCCTGCCCATAAAGCCCATGTTCGGCAGCAAAACTTAAGGAGGTAGCCTCGCTGGGGCAACAACAGGACTCCTTCCCACCACCTGTCTCAGCGCATTTACCATAGCGTTCTCTGACAATCTGTTTAACTTCTTCAGCTTTCATAATTCTTCACCACCTTTCTCAGCTTTTTCTTTCATTTCTTTTCCGCAACAGGTGAGGGTAGGGCATTTAGGATCTGGGACTGTCTTCTTGATAACTCTTACCTCAGCTCCACACATCTCACAGAGATACGTTTTTCCTTCTTCCGTCATTTTTAATCACCTCCTTTCGGGTTACTGTTTTTAGCCGCACCAATGGCGCATAACGTCGTCCGCGCAAACTACGCCACGCCGAACTCTTTGCATTTTATTGAGAGAGGCGTGGAGTGAACACAACTAAAGAGAGCGAGCGTCGGCCTGCCCGCCGTGCTTTACCTTTTGGCGGGCAAGAGCCGAGCCTTACCAAATGTGTGAACGTCGTAGTTTGTCGCTGTTATGTGTTCGTACACGGCGGCATGCACTGCACTTCACGATACAAATTCGATTCGAACGAACTTCTTCGTCTCACTCTCAAAAAAATCTTTTTGCCGCCGTGTATGACATCATAACTAGTGTAACAACACATATATATGTGTTTATTTTCTTTATAGTTTGAATAATCGTTGTATTCATAATCCTAAATTATCCAATGGACTGCAAATTGCAGCCCGCCGTGGCGGGTTCTTGGTACTAACATGGGTATTCACCCCGTGAGATAAAATTCCTTTATTCACCCCGTTGGATATTTGGTTTTTATTTTTCACTCCATTCTTCAATGGCATTATCCAACGGGGTAAATATTTACTCTGTAAAACATATACATAATATCTCACGGGGTAGATCTCCGTTGTTCCTTCGACAAAGCTCAGGACAGGCTTAGAACTTGCGTGACTTAGCAACTCTTGGATATATCTCAAATCTGTACCACTTTAGAATTCACCCCGATTGAAATAAAATGAATTTTTAAACTTCTTTGAAATGAGTTCCCGTGCGAGAGTTGTTTTACCAACCTGTCTCGGTCCACCAACAAAAACCATTTTTTGAGATAGATCTTCAAGAATTCTTTTTGAGAGATAGCGTTCTTTTTCCATGAAAATTATTATTTCTTTTCCGTGGAAAGTATACTAATATTTTTGCCTATAAGCAAAAAAAGTAGCGAAAATTTTTGCTTTGGAGCAAAACCATTCGAACATGGAATTACATCGGGTTAGAGAAAAATCAAAAAAAATCCCAGCTGATAGGGGCTGGGATTTAAGAGGGAGAGTATTTTGTTTTCGTTTTCTATTTATTGTAGCTCATGAATTGTGCCAGAGTAAAAAGTTCATTTTAATTCGATTTTAGAGATTTTCAACATAGTTGCCTAAATCTTATAAGGTAAGATTTACATGGAAGGAGTAATTTTTTTCTGAATTGCGAACTTGCGAGCAAATCGGTAGGAATTATTTCATTAGCGGTGGAAAAAAACCAAGTATCTCTTCTATTGAGTTCACAATAAAATCAGCTTGTTGGAGATAATCCTTACCAAGAGTTGTTTCAACAGCTATGCATTTCATTCCCGCATTTTTTGCA
>JAHJVF010000224.1 GCA_018828505.1 Bacteroidota bacterium
CGTATGGAAATAGGAAGAATGGTGGAAGCATCTTTACAAAATGAAAGAGAGATCTGCAAAAAGGAGATATTGGATTCTTTAATACCTTTGGCAGAAGACAATAAAGTCAATAATACCTATGGTGAGATAATGATTTTAAGCGCCGCCTTTTTAGTCAACAAAGACAAAGAACCAGAGTTTGACCAAAAGGTTCAGGGGCTTGGTACACAATATGGCGACAAAATAAAATTTAAGTATGTAGGGACGCTGCCACCATTTAATTTTGTAAATCTGGTAATTGAAACAGGAAAATATTAGATATGTTTTTAATCGACGACATATTGCTTGCGCCTTTAAAAGGCGTAATTTGGATTGGGGAAAAGCTCAACGAGTTAGTGGAAAAGGAATTCTCCGATGAGGGGCGTATAAAAGAGAAACTTATGGAATTGCAGCTTAAATTTGAATTGGATAAAATCAACGAAAAGGAATATAACAAACAAGAAGCAGAACTTTTGGAGCGATTGGATGCTATCAGAAAAACAAAAGAGGAGGTGTAGAAATGGCTAACATAGAAGAGGCAAGAAAAGCAGTTGCAGAGTTTTTAACGAAAACTCTCGGTGTCAAGGATGCAAAGGTAATTAAGGCGGCAAAAGTCAGTGATGGTTGGGAAGCTGAAGCTGAGGTTTATGAGGAAAGCTCATTTATTAAGTCGCTTGGACTTCCTACCAGAGTTCAAGATAGGAATATCTATGCGGTTAAATTGAATGATAGTTTAGAGGTGGAATCTTATGCACGTAAGGGTCCAGAAAAAGAGGAATAAGGATGGAAGGATTATACCTTTACTGTATAAGAGAAAAGACCGAAGAGCATCCAACCTTTTCTATAAAAGGTATTGATGAAAAAGGAGATGTCTTCGCGCTTATCCATCGTGAATTAGAAGCTGTGGTAAGTAAAGTCTCTTTGGAGGAATTTGTAACTAGTGAGATTCAAAAAAGAGCCCAGGAAGATTTAGGCTGGATTAAAGAAAAAGCTGTTGTTCATGAAAAAGTTATAGAAGAGGCAATGTGGAAGAATGATAAAGTTTTAAGCCTAATTCCTATGAGATTTGGCACCATCTTTAAAGAGGAAGGAAGCCTAAGAGAGACCTTAAGTAAGGATTATTCAAAGATTGAAGAAGTCTTAGAAAGAATTCGCGGTAAACAGGAGTGGTCTGTAAAGGCATATCTAAAGGATAAAAGAAAATTTGAGCAAGTGATAAAAGAGAAAAATGAAGCGATAAAAGAAAAAGAGAGAGAAATTGCCGATTTGCCTGAGGGAATGGCCTTTTTTATGGAAGAGGAGTTGAAAGAGATTATTTCCGAAGAAGCAGATAGAGAATTAAAAAATATTGTTGATGTCCTTTTTGAAAGCTTAAAAAAGAAGACTGCAGATTCTATCAGAAATAAGATTTTAGAGAAAGAGTTAACCGGAAGAAGCGAGCCTATGGTTTTAAATGCCGCCTATTTAGTTCTTGAGGAGAAAATCGAAGATTTTAAGAAAGAAATTGAAGATTTAAATCAAAAAATGCAGGCAAAAGGATTTTGCCTTGAATATGGTGGACCCTGGCCTGTTTATAATTTTACCCAAATTGAGTCATTCCCGCGTAAGCGGGAATCCAGAGAGGATAAACTATGGCACAACATCCTTTGATCAAAACCCCAAATACCAGTACAATAAGTCCCATGGGAAGGAGCCCTGCATCTAAGAGGGTAACCCTTGTCGACGCCTTAGATAAAGTATTAGAAATGGGGGCGGTTATCCATGGTGATGTAGTATTAAGGGTAGCGGATGTAGACCTTTGCTTTTTGGGTTTAACACTTGTTCTTACATCTATTTCTAAGGCAGAGGAACTATCGGGTAAAAGTTTTAGTAATCCGGATAAAGAATTTACTCCCGAAGATATAGAGTACATAGAAAAATTGCAAAGAGAAATAAGAAGGGCAGAGGAAAATATCCCTAAACTTATTGACTTAGGTAATCCCAAAAAGGCAGAGCAAGGTTTGGCCAAATTAGTTTTGACCCTGGTTGAATTAATAAGAAAACTTATGGAAAAAGAAGCCTTCAGAAGGATGAAGAGAGGAACGCTCTCTCCAGCAGAGATTCAAAAATTAGGATTGAGCCTTAAAGCAGTAAAGAAAAAGATAAAAGAGATTCAGGCAATCTTTGGCATCGAAGATGAAGAGTTGAATTTAGATTTAGGCCCGCTGGGGAATTTGATGTAAGAAGATAAAGGTTATGAAAAAAGAAAATGCCGAAATAAGTTGTCCAATATTTCAAAAACAAGAACCGGTAATAAAATATATTACAGATAAAATTAATCAGGCAAAAGGAGTGTTGGAAAAGGCAAGATTTGCTGAAGAATTACAAAAAGAAGTAGATGTGCTTCTTTCTTGTCCGGATTACGATAAAGGAAAGTTGGACTGTAATAGCTGCCAGTTTATCGCAAAATTGCGCAAGAAGACAGTAGATCTGATTATAAAGGCTAAAAAAACTGGTATAGTTTAATGAAAAAGGATAAACCTCAAATAGCAAATGAATTTGGATTTTGGGATTAAGAAAGTATAGTATCATGACTCAACAACAGATGGCACATGCAATTCAGGCGACTAATCTTGCTGATATCTTAGAAAGCATCCTAGATAAAGGAATTGTAATTGCTGGAGATATTAAGATTCAAATTGCTGACATTGACCTTCTTACTATCATAAGGCTATTGATTGCCTCAGTTGACAAGGCACTGGAGATGGGTATCAACTGGTGGCAGCAGGATTCTTACCTCACCGCAAATCGGAAAGAAACTATCGTAGAAAAGGAAAATGCAGTGCTAAAGAGGAAGATTAATAGGTTAGAAAATGCGAATGCATCCCGCCGTAGGCAGGAAAAGATTACAACACAATAAGAAGACCTGCCACAACATAGCTGTGACATGGCAGGTAAGTGTCCAATTTTGAAGAAACTAATTTATGTCCCGATCATTCATACAAGTGCAGATTTTGGATCTTTAGCAAAAGATGTATCTAATAAAGGCATCTTGGTATTAGGTGAAGAATTATGGGAAAAGCATTTAAAAACTGTTGACAATTTCTGGGATGTGATTTCTGATTATTTTGATTTGCTTGATGTGTCTGGTTTTAAAATATATCAGGACGGAATGATGGCCGAAGGTGAAATTGCACTAAAAATGGTTGAGGATGGGATAAAATGCGGAAGCAAAAATTTTGAAGTAATCTTAAAACTAATTAAAAAAGGAGCTGTTTTGATTAAAACAGAGGATATTAATCTTGTGAAAGAAGAACGTGACATGCTTCTTAAATTAACTAAAGCTAAAACTAGGAGAGAAAAACTTATAGTATCTATGAAGTATAAAATAAATAAAAACGAATTATTAAAAAAAAGAGATGAGTTTATTGCAAAAAGAATTGATATGACTCTTAAGCAAGGTGAGACAGGAATTATCTTTATTGGTGCTTACCATAATATCAAAAGATACCTTTCTAGCGGATTTAAAATTTATGAAATAAAGGATCGGGAAAAAGTGAAAGAATATCAGAAATTACTCCCTTTTTATACAAAAAATAAAGCACAATTTGAAAAATTAAGCAGATACATAATAACCAAAATTGATCAGTAGTAAAGTAAACCCACCTTTGTTTGGGAGGTTTTGCTATGTATAAATTTTAATTATATAAATTTAAGAAAATCAAAATAATTTGCAGATATGACTATTTCAGATCAGTCCCTAGTAAAGATAAGGGTAAAGTAAACTTACCTCAGTAATGCTCAAGAAAAAAGCATAAGCTTGAAGGGGCTGACAAGTATATTTAATAGGTAAGGAAACGCATATGGCCGTTCGAGATCAAGAAAACGTGGAAACGTAACTACTTAAGATATTAAAAGTAGCAAAAGAAAATATTTCATAATGCTTTTTTTGACGAAGGTATAATAAAGCCTGCCACAAGATAGCTATGACGTGGCAGGCAAGTTTTAATTAATATAATTTCAAATGCTATAAAATTCACATTAACGAAAGATATGGATATAAAAGAAAAAACGGATTCACTCATAAGCGAAATTGCTGAGCGAGAAAAAGCAGAAGAAGACATCAAGCAATCCGAATTAAAATTTCGTTCGGTGTTCGAATCGACGAATGATGCTGTTATTATTGGCGATTCCGAAGGTAAAATTATTATGTGGAACAAGGGAGCTCAAGATATTTTTGGATATAGTTCTGAAGAGATTCTTAACCAATCTATTACACTGCTTATACCCGAAGATTATCGTGAAAAGCATACACAAGGCATGGAACGATTTATTAAAACTCAAAAACCATCAATGCTTGGAAGTACTGCCGAGTTAGAGGGGTTGCGGAAAGATGGAAGTATAGTTACACTTTTGATTTCGCTTTCATATTGGGAAGCTGATTCATCGATTTATTTCAGCGCTATTATAAAAGATATTACCAGCCGTAAGAAAGCAGAAGAAGTTTTGCGAGAAAGCGAAGAGTTCAATCGACGTATCATTGAATGCAGTAATGACTGCATTAATATAATGGATCTTGAAGGGCGTCTTTTGTTTATGAATAAGGGAAGTCAGAAACTATTAGAAATTGAAGATGTTACAACCGTATTAAACGAATCATGGTTAGATTATTGGGAAGGGATCGATAACCAATCTGCCATAGCGGCTTTAACAAAAGCAAGGAACGGTGGTATTGGTAATTTTCAGGGTTATTGTCCTACTATGAAAGGAATACCAAAATGGTGGGATGTTTCTATCGTACCCATCACCAGTTCTAGTGGAAATGTTGAACAACTATTGGCAACTTCACGGGATATAACCGAGAGCAAAAATGCTGAAGAAGCTCTTAAAATTAGTGAAGTTCGATTCTGCAAATTATTTGAAGAGGGTCTTACCGGCAATTATATCTCAACTCCAGACGGAAAAATTATTTCATGTAATCCAGCGTTTGCTACTATTTTGGGATTTAACTCCCCGGAAGAAGTTATTAAACAAAATGCCGCTGAATTCTATACGGGAAAAGAAAAGCGAGAAGTTTTTTTAAATGTTTTAAAACAAAATAAAAAATTGGAATTTTTTGAAGAACAATTGGTACGGAAAGACGGCAAGTTAATCGATGTTGTTGAGAATGTAATAGGTAAATTTGATGAAAACGGAAACCTCGTTGAAATTAAAGGTTACATTATTGATAATACTAAACGTAAAGAGGCTGAACAAAGACAAATTGTAACAAATAAAATTTTATCAATATTAAGCCGTTCCAACGAATTGCAGCAATTGGTAAAGGATATATTGAATGAGATAAAAATATTTACCGGTTTTGAAGCTATCGGTATCCGTTTAATGGAGGGCGAAGATTATCCCTATATTGAAACAAATGGTTTCCCGGCTCATTTTGTAGAAATGGAGAGATTTCTTTGTTCAAAAGATTTAAGTGGTGAAATAATACGTGATTCTGACGGCAAACCATGTTTGAAATGTATGTGTGGTAATGTTATTTCGGGTCGTACCGATCCATCACATTCATTTTTTACTAAAGGCGGCAGTTTTTGGTCAAATAATACAACTCAACTACTTGCCACGACTTCGGAAAAAGATAATCAAGCTTATACTCTAAATGGTTGCAGTGGAGAAGGCTATGAATCTGTTGCATTGATACCTCTTTATTCCACGGATGAGATTATTGGATCGCTACAATTCAATGATAAGCGCACAGATAGATTCAATCTGGATATGATCCTATTTTTTGAAGAAATTGGCTCAACAATCGGAATAGCATTTAAGAGAATGCAAGCTGAAAAAAAGATAATAAGGAGTGAAGAACAGTTTAGAAGTCTTTATGAAAATGCAACACTTGGCATTTACCGTATAACTCCCGATGGTAAGATTCTTTTGGCAAATCCTGCTTTGGTTGAAATGCTTGGATACTTATCATTTGAAGAACTTACTACCGGGGATGATGTATTAACGGGTTATGTAGATAGTCAGAGCAGAAAAAAATTCAAGGAAATAATCGAAAAAGAAGGGATAGTCTATGGTTTTGAATCCGAATGGAAAAAGATAGACGGAGAAATTATATGGATTCGGGAGAGTGCAAAAGCCATAAAGGATGAAAACGGTAAAACACTTTACTACGAAGGTACTGTTGAGGATATATCTGAAATAAAAAAAGTCGAATTGGCTTTAATATCAGCTAAGGAGAAAGCAGAAGAAGCAAATAGACTTAAAACCGGTTTCATTTCCGCCATGTCTCATGAAATACGAACACCCTTAAATATTATTCTTGGCTATAACGGTGTATTAAAAGATTTATTTGACGATCCCTCTAACCCGGAACTGAGCAGGTATTTCACTGCAATTGAAAATGGGAGTTTAAGATTGTTAAACACTGTAACACAGATTCTTGATATATCCAAAATTGAAGCTAATGAGTTTGATCTCAGAATAACACTTTTGCCAATTAATTCTATAATTGAATCAGTCTATTATCAAATGAAAATAATAGCCAATGAGAAAAAATTGGATATAGATCTAAAATTACCCCAAACCAGCGTCTATGTTCTTGCTGACAATTACTGTGTAAATGGTGTTTTAATAAATATTTTAAACAATGCAATAAAATATAGTAAGAAAGGAACAATAACGATTGAACTTAATACTAAAAATAACCATGCTATTTGCTCAATCACAGATGAAGGCATTGGAATCTCAGATGAATATCAGAAACATCTTTTTGAGACATTTAGTCAAGAAAGAGTTGGTTACAATAGACCATACGAGGGGACAGGACTTGGCTTAGCTCTCACTAAAAGGTACATCGATTTGATGAACGGAAAAATTAAAATCGAGAGCAAAAAAGGGGTTGGAACAAACGTGTCATTCAGTCTACCGTTAGCATCCCGCCGTGGGCGGGATGAGAATAATAATGTCCGTCAGCTGACCCCGTGAGATAAATATTTTACTTTTTTCACCTGATTGCTCCGCCTTCGGCGGATTCAGCAGGCAAGATTGGTTTTACAGTTATCTCACGGGGCTGACGGAGAAAATCTTTATAACGACCTTTCCTGCCCGCTACGCTGTGGGCGGAGAGGCAGGCGGGTTAGAGTAGACTCATAAATATTATATGAAATGTTTTTGATGATAATAATTATAAGATCTTTGAACCAAACCAATCAATTGGAGAGGTTTTTATGTACAATAAAGTTTTATTAAAGCGAGTATCATTTGTAAGTATTGCAGTAACTTTGCTCCTCAGTCTATCAGTAATACTTGATTGGACTTTAGGAACAAAAATTTTTACAAGTCTGTACAGCAATTTCAAACCGATGGCACCAAGTGCCGCAATTTATTTTGTTTTGATAAGCTTTGTGCTTATTGTAAGTAATTATAAAGCATCCTCTCTTTTTGTGCTTCTTGTAAGTAATTATAAAGAATTCCATCTTTTAATAAAGAAATTATCCATACTGACAGTTGTTATTGTTTTATTATCAAACATTCTAATTCTGTTACTTAACTTTATGGATATAGAACTTGATATCGATACTCTATTTATCGGTAGTCCTGAAGTGTTGGGTAACGTTGAAACCGGACGAATGTCCCCGCTTACTGCAATTACTTTCATAATCACGTCTGTATCTTTACTGTTTACACTTACACAATCTGAAATAACTAAACTAATAAAAAATATTCAGACCGGTTTAACGACTTCAGTATTGGCGATTGGATTAATTGTAACAACAAGCTATATCTACGCGAATAAAAGCGATTTGATTCCAATGGCTTTGACGGCATCACTCGCTTTCATTTCATTGGGAGTTGCTCTAGCAGCCAGATTAGGAGAGAATTCTTTCTTTGTAAATTTTATGGGTTCTAGTGTAAAAGCACGATTATTAAGAATATTTTTACCGAGTACCATTCTTATTGTATTAATTTCTGACTGGGCTCGGATGAATATAAATTTTTTGTATATCCATCCCGCACTAATATCCCCTATTTCATCACTGATATTTCTTCTGTTTCTTGGATTTGTAATTTCAAGAATATCAATTGTTATTGGCGGGGATATTGATCGCGTAGAGGTTGAACGAAGGAAAGCAGAATCAGACCTTATAGAAAGCGAAGGAAAGCTTAAACAAGCTCAAGAAATCGGACGGATCGGAAGCTGGGAATTTGATATCGTAAGCCAGAAAATTTCATGGTCAGATCAGACATATAAACTCTACGGACGCGATCCAGCGTTGGGTCCGCCCACTCTAGAAGAAGAAGCTAACTATTATTCTCGTGATCAGTCTCAGATTTTGCGCGAATATGTACGTCGTGCTATTAAAGAGGGGAAGGAATTTGAATACGATCTTGAATCAGAAATATGCGGGAACCTTAAATACTTCTCAGCTACAATGAAACCGATTAAAAATGAATATGGAAAGGTTGTTAAATTATTTGGTACAGTGCAGGACATCACAGAGCGCAAGCAGGCGGAAGAAGCGCTTAAGAATGAAATGGCCTTCACCAAAAATGTCCTGAACACAATTTCGGACACTTTCTATGTTTTCGATCCTGAAACAGGAAATCCACTGTTTTGGCATAACGCTAACAATAAATTGTTAAGCTATAGTGATGAAGGAATGAAAGGAATGTTAGCAGCATCTGAATCATTTTTCACTAAAGAGAGCCTGGATAGCTTGAACATTGTTGCTAAGAAAGTATTAGATGTTGGGCATGGAAATGCTGAGGTATCTGTGAGAACTAAGGATGGAAGATATATTCCAATGGAATACGACTTAGTATTAATAAGGGATAGTGTGGGTAGTCCTGCAATTTGTGCAATAGGTAGGGACATCACGGCGCACAAGCAGGCGGAGGAGAAATTGCGGGAAAGCAAAGAGCGATATCTTAGTATCGTTGAAGATCAAAGTGAGCTGATCTGTCGCTGGCTTCCGGAGGGCACACTCACTTTCATTAACGATGTTTATTGTCGCTATTTTAATAAGCAGCATGAAGAACTCATTGGCAATAAATTTTTCTCTTTCATTCCCAAAGAAGATCATATTGCAATGAATAAACACTTTGCTAGACTGAACTCATCAAACCCAATTGGTTCTATCGAGCAGCGTGTAATCTTGCCCAATGGTGATATACGATGGTTGTATTGGAATAACCGCGCAATCATTGACTCAAAGGGTCAAGTAAAAGAGTTCCAATCGGTCGGTCGAGACATCACCGAGCGCAAACTTTTGGAGAAGGAGTTAATAAACTCCAAAGAACAATTACGCGCACTTGCTAGCAGATTGCAAAATGTTCGAGAAGAAGAGAAATTAAATCTTTCCCGCGAGCTTCACGATAACGTTGGCCAAATACTTACTGCTCTCCAAATGGATATCTCTTTTCTCGAGAAAAATATTATTAATAGAAATAAGAAGATTAACCCCCAAATCATCAAAAAAAAGTTTAGCGGAATAGCCGAATTGCTTAATTCCTCTATTGATATCATCAGAGAAATCTCGACAAATCTCAGACCTGCTATTCTCGATTCGTTTGGTTTAATTTTTACCATTGAGTGGTATCTCAAAGAATTTCAGAAAAAAAGCGGCATTATTTGTAATTTTATTTCAGAGGTTAAAAAAATTAAACTAAATCCGCATATTTCTATTGTGGCATATCGAATACTTCAAGAAGCGTTGACAAATATTATCAGACATTCTCAAGCTACTTTAGTTGAAGTGCGGTTTAAGAAGTCGCAGAGCAAAATAATTCTTGAAATCAAAGATAATGGAATAGGCATCTCTAATGATGCACTACAGAACGTGAACTCTCTCGGTTTATCGGGAATGCGTGAGCGGGCACTATCAATTAACGGCGACGTGATATTTAGTGGCCTGCCACTTAACGACCCTCTTGCCACAGGTGGCCTGCCACTTAACGACCCTCTTGCCACAGGTGGCCTGCCACTTAACGACCCTCTTGCCACAGGTGGCCTGCCACTTAAC
>JAHJVF010000225.1 GCA_018828505.1 Bacteroidota bacterium
ATTCTGCTGCCAACTCGATATAGAGTGGAGTGGTGGTGATCATATCACCTGCAATTAAAACCAGGTCGGGTTTTGTTGAGTTTACTTTTTCAACGAATCGATTTAGGCGAGTTTCATTCGTAAATCTATCAGCTTGAATATCGGCAATTAGTGCAATCTTAAAACCGTCAAGCTCTACTGCTAAATTACTCTTCTTATACGTAACATTTCTAATCTCAACTTGATTGTGATCGTAAATAACTCTGACGGGTAAATAAATTATAAAAAATCCAAGTATCAAAAAGAAAGCCTTGCTCCTGATTCGAAGGAGCTTTTCCTTTGCCGTGGGGAAAATTTTTTTTGTAATTGCACTAACAATATCGATGGGATTGAAAATCAAAATAATTTGAATAACGATTAGTATCCCAATCCATGAGGGATACATTACCAAATAATCAAAATAGGAATTTTCTGGAAGTGTAAATCTGAAATGAGGATTTAATATTGTGTAGAGATTTGTCCCCATCACAACCACTGGATATATGTCAACTACAATTAAAAATGCTGTGACAAAGATCTTTAAAAAAACTTTTTTTTGCTTGGGATAAGTTATTGAAATAGACTTTATCAATCTGTTCAAGAAATAATATTGAACAACTGTTATCGCTGCCACAAATATCACGGTTCTTAAAATTGCAGTAGATATCAATGTCTTTCTTTCAGGCAGTTGTTAAATAAATTCATTCAGATAGAATAGGAAGTTATTATGATTATCAATTGAGAATAAAAGTTAAATCCTCAATTGAATCCCCACTTTTCGAAGCTGAGACAGCAAAACTTATCTCATTTGGAGAAGAAACTAAGTTTAATCTTTTAAGTTGCTGAGGGTCTATTGAAATTATATAATCACCCGGCTTAAGTCCGAAGTAATAAAATGTCCCATCCCAAAATGTGTTTACTGTAATTTTAGTGTTTTCATCCAGACTCGTAATAATTAGCTTCAAACCAGAGATGGCTGTTTTTTCATTATTAATGAGGCGAATGACCTTTCCGCTTATTTCACCGGAAATGAAAAATGGGATTGAAATTCTCTTCAGTCCATTTGGATCGGTTACAAATGAGAATTGTGAATGTTGGGCTTTATACAAGGGATTTTTAATTTTTGCTTCATTTATTTCCGCAGTGTAAACAGTATATGGATTTAATTCATAGGCGATAATCGTTCCATCAGACCTTCTCTCGATTCTTGTTGCTGCATTTATAGAAATGTCGGCACCTTGAATGTTTTTTTCATCAGGATCTAAAGTGCCGTTCCCATTATCATCTGTGAACATTTGAAACATTACCGTTGATCGTCCTCGCTGAGGTTGATTAGAAAAATAGATCTTATCTGCAGAAAAATTGTAACCTACCGCACCCTGGATGTTTTGTGCATACGAGCTTGTGTTAGTGTTGACCCAATATCTTGTAAAAGGCAGATCCAAGAATAATTGGAGCTGAACGTTGCTGAATGAGTGGACAAAATTCTTCTCATAGGAAATTTGAAATCTCAAGAAATTCATCAAATTGGTTGCAAAGTATAAATACAAATTTTCAAATCGTTTATTAGTGAGATTGTAATTAACGCGGGTATTCATCAAATTCCCTTTTAGAAAAGAGATGTGTTTTGAGATACCAGGCACATTTATCATTGAACCAAACGATAGGTAAGCATCTTCGATCTTTGATTTTAGAAATGTAGTGTTTGAGTAATTAACGCTTAAGAACGGATTGAATCCTTCAAAACTAAATGAAAGGTTAAGTCTATAATCATCTCTTCGGGATTGACTAAGTTTAGTTTTATCGTACGTGAGTTGAAGATTCATCACGGTTCTTTCAAAAGAAATCGGGAGATAAATGCTTCCACGGATCTCTTCGAAGATTTTTGAGGGATTGAACAATGGATTTTCTTTGAATTTGCTGTATGATAATCCGATAGATGCCTGCGAAAAGTAAACTGCATTGGCACTGATCCTATTCAAGATTTGAGGTGCTGTAAATAAATTAATCAAATAATTCGATGACAAACGAGCCGAGATTGAATTGTAGTAGACTCCC
>JAHJVF010000226.1 GCA_018828505.1 Bacteroidota bacterium
ATCTTTTTCAGCTATCTTAGCAGCATTTCTATCGATATTGTAGAAGTAATCAAAGTACGCCAGCCCGGAAAGATTTACTTGGCTGTATGAAATTTGGTTCAATAAAAAGATCGAGCACGCTGTAATGAAAATTTTTTTCATATTATCTCCATGTAATTTATAAAAGTTGGTTTTTTACTTAATAGAATGGATGAATAAATCCTTTGAGTCTCTTTTTGTGTACTTTTCCTTTAAAAGACTTCCGTAAACCCTGATCTCTGAAAAACCCGCAGCATCCAAAGATTTTACTATTGCTCCTTTCGAATGGGGATAAATTATCGTAGTAAATAATTGAGTGTTTTTCAACTCGTTTTTAGGAATCGATAAAATGTTAAATCCCAGCTTGTTTTTCTCAAAGTCATAGAATCGGACATAGATTGAGTTTTCATTTTCGGTGGTGCCGACAATTCTTTCTTCACCGAACAAAATACGATCATAGTTCAGTATTTGAAAAAGAAAAGAACCTCCTACTCTCAGTGAGTGATAAACATTTTTGAAAATCTTATTAATAATAATTAGTGGAATATTCGCCAATGTGTTACCCATCGATATAATTAAATCACAAGATTTTACCGGATGAGCAACCTTAAAAATATCTGAATGACTAAATTTAATTTTACAATCATACCTTTTTGAATTATTTCCTGCGAACTCCAACATTTTAGTGGATTTATCGTAAGCCGTAACTTGCAACCCCAGACTTGCAAGCGCAATGGAATCTGCCCCGCTTCCGCAGCCAAGATCGATCGCTGTTTTATAATTTTCTTTAATAAAATTCGGAAACAACTTTTTCTTCGTGTTTACCGAAGAATCTAAGTTTATCATATCATCATAAAATGTTGATATTGAATTATAAAAATCTACATTATTCATTTTAATCTAAGCTAAATCTGCGAGTGATTTCAATTCCGATTCGTTTAACACTCTCTCAGCCAATGGAAAAAGGATTGTGTTTTCTTTATTTATATGTCCGCTGAGAAGATTAATAATATCCAAAGCGTTTGTTCTCAATTTGCTAAAATTCGCCATATTATTCTTATCTGACTCTACTAAATTAACACTGTTCATCAACAGATCCATTCTTCCCCACAAGATTCTATGCTCTGCGCGCATTACATAGGTTGGACCGTTTTGCGGTAAGTGCTTTTCTAACAGCGGGAAGAGATTGCTCTCTTCAGCTTCGTTGTGCTCACGTATTTCTTTTGAGATGAACTCAACAGATTTTTTGATCATACTGAAATCTTCTTCGCTGAATCCTCTCTCGATCATTCTTTTAGTTGCATCATCAAGAAATCCAAGCTGAACCAATCCGTGCTCATGCTCTGAAATCAGTTTTCTGATATAATGATTCATTGTTTTGTCCTCTCTTTGTTTATATTTATTTCACTTGTCTCTTTATTGATCTCCTCAAGATGCTCTGTTCCGGTCGGATGAGAATAAGTTGAAGATTCAATATTTTTCATGTGTATCATATAATCTGTAATCTCCATTCTATTTTGCCAATTACCTGTAAGCATTCCTAAACCGGTTACAGCCATAAATATCACAACGATTCCGATTGCAACCGTTTTCGGTTTTAATGTTTTTTTAGTGATCACCGACTTGAATTCCAAAGTCTCTTTTACAGGGCAGGCATCAACACAATTCAGACAAGAATTACATTCATCAGAAATTACATATTTCGCTTTTGCTACGTTTATAAACGATGGACAAACTTTATTACACTTATCGCAATCGATACAAGACGGAATATTCCTCTTAATTTTATAGGGACTTAGAAAAGTAAAAAACGATAGGAAGGCACCATAAGGGCACAAATACCTGCACCAGAAATTCCGAAACAGTACAGAAAGAAGAGCAAGCACAACAGTTACAATAAGTGAGAACCTGGATATTTTTGCAAAGAAGTAGTACATCTTAATGTCGGCAACCTGATTGTAGGGGCTATCCAGAAACATTTTCAATGAGACAATGTCCATTGCAAAAAAGATAACATAAGCAAAAAATGCGAGCATCAAATACTTCAAGCTTCGCAGCGGATAATCAAGAAACTTTGGCATTTTGATTTTACGTTTAAAAAGTTTTTCTCCAAGATCGCCAAGACTTTCGGAGAGAAGCCCCGCAGGGCATAGCCAACTGCAAAAAGATTTACCAAAAACCAATGAGACAAAAATAATTGCAAGTAAAATAAAAATTCCTGCAGGATGCGCCCAGTGTATATCACCGGTGGCAACAGTGTAACGAAACGACATCAACGAGCTTATCGGAAGATATCCATCAACGCCAGGAGGGCGATTCATGAAAAATGATTTTCCTCCGGTTTCTAAATATGTAATGAAGAAATAAAATTCAACTCCAATCCAAACTGAAAGCAGCGCAAACAATGATTGAATTGTTAATCTTGTTTTTTGAATCGGTTTGTTTGTATTACGAATAACATTATTTTTTTTCATAGAATCAGATATTTTTGTCTGAATAGTAAGTAAAAAATTTTTATAGACTTTTAATTTTTTCGGCTGCCTGCTCTTTTAAATCATCAAGCGTTTCAGTGCTTAGCATATCGTAAGCTTGATTCCTTAATTTTCCCCACGACTCGTGAACCGGACAGGGAACGTCCGATGAACAATGCGGAAATCCCAGCACGCATGTTTTAAAAGCATCTAATCCGTCGATCGCTTCAACAATGTCAATTAATTTAATTTTTTTTGGACTTCTCGCTAAACTGAAACCTCCAAATTTCCCCTTTTTTGACATAATTAATTTATGATCTGTGAGAGATTGCAGGATTTTAGAAATAAATTCTTTTGGGATTTTTAATTCTTTTGCTATACGATATGCGGGAACACTTTCATCCGGAGGAAAGCTCGCTAGGAATAAAACCGCTTGTAAACCATATTCACAAGCTTTTGAGAATATAACTGCCATAATCAGATAATTTAATCTGTTTCAAGTTACGTAAAGTTTATCTTTTTATCAATGAGCCTACTCTAAAAAGATCGTTTTACGGATTTTCGGATTTGATTCCTGCCCGCCAAATCTTATCTCATGAGGCAGGCGGGTTGGACGATCCGCCGAAGGCGGATTCTTTCCCGCCACTAAATAGCGTTGTCGTGGCAGGCATCAATTATACCTTTTTA
>JAHJVF010000038.1 GCA_018828505.1 Bacteroidota bacterium
CGGGTTATTGTAATTATCCTTTTTTGAGTAGGCTCATTAATTACATGAAATATATTTTCGCTTTTCACCTAACTGCAATTTTTTTAACGAGCAAATTATTTTTTGTGTGAATAGTTCTCATCCTAAATAAGCGTCGAATAAACTCACCCAAAGGATGTAGTTCCTTTTTCATCCCCTTGATCGATTGAATATTTATTCATAACTGATGGAAATGGAACCGGAATAAAACCAAATAGTCTCTTAAGGTTGAAAAGTGATATTAGTCAGAATTTATCCTACTGAAGAAAAATTTGTTATCCGGTTAAAACATAAAATTGATTATGTAGTTGAAAAAAAATTCGGGAAAACAAGATCCTTAAACAAAAGAACAATTTCCGTGTTTGTACAATTATTCTTCTCAATTACAAAATTGATCTATAAAGAAGTGTTCGCAAGGATTAAGAAATGAATATACTAATGGTCTATCCGATGTATCCCGATACGTTTTGGAGCTTTAAGCATGCTTTGAAATTTGTATCGAAGAAAGCAAGTTTTCCACCATTAGGACTTTTAACAATTGCCGCAATGCTGCCCAAAGATTGGAATAAAAAGCTAATAGATATGAATGCAAATCAGTTGATGGACGATGATATTCTTTGGGCAGATTTTGTTTTCATTAGCGCAATGTCAATTCAAAGTGAATCGGCAAGTCAAGTAATCGAAAAATGTAAAAAGTTAAACGCAAATATTGTAGCCGGCGGACCTTTATTTACAAGCACTCCTGAATATTACCAAAACATTGATCACCTTATTCTTAATGAAGCTGAAATTACTCTTCCGCGATTTTTAAGTGATCTGAGCGAAGGAAAACCGAAACAAAAATACACATCGGAAGATTGGGCAAATATTACAACCACTCCCCTGCCTCTTTGGGATCTTGTATCGATGAATGAGTAGAATTTATTTTTGCTCATTCTGAGTAGCGCCTACGGGATTTGAACCCGTGATCTCCGCCTTGAGAGGGCGGCGTCCTAAACCACTAGACGAAGGCGCCAAATTAATGTATAATGAATAATGTATAATTTATAATTTCACTTTTAATTTAAAAAATCCTTCGGATATGTCCTAACATTGTGCCCGAATGTCATTTGCTCTTCCATTCTGCACGACCAGACTAATTTACCATTCCACACTGTAATATCAGGACAGCCATCGCACATGTTTTGTCTTCCATCGTCAAGAAAATCCACAGGCTGAATTATCAGCACAGTCTGGTAAAATAACTTCTTGAAGATATTAAAGGGATTCTTTAGATAATTAACAGCGACCTTCCGTAAGCTCTTATCTATCAGACCTAATATTAACATCGATCTTCCTGTTCGCGTCATTTTCGGATGAGCATATGCAAGATATTTATCATTCCAAAGATGATAGAACGATTGTACGATTTCCATCCCCTTCTTTCCCACGTAACCGAAAATTTTATCTCGAGTCCCGATCCTCCCGGATATCAGCCATTTGAAAGAGTCCGCTTGCTCTGAACCATTCAAGTACGCACATGGCTCGAAGTCGGGATATGATTTTCTTATTTCATCAACTATTTCTTGAGCTTTGATGTCGACTCTTTCAACTATCTCTTCATTGTACACAAGCTGTCCCATATCGATTTTTTTCGGACCGAGATAGAAATCAACTTTATTATTATTAACAGCACGATAAATGATGTAAACCATCACTTGAACGATATCTATATGCTTCTGCGCCCACTTTGTAAGTTCCGGGACGTACTGAACTGTATCTTCATAAATAGTCGCATTAAAAGCACATGAAATATTTTTTACATCTGCGAGCATGCGGGCAAGGTGATAACGCAATTCATTCAGTTCGATCTCGTTTTTGTTTTTCCAGTGTGGTCTGCCTTGCTTACTGTCTATGTGAAATGTGAATCCGAAGACGCCGGCTTTTTTTAGCTCGATCAATAGTTCTTTGGTGAGAAGTGTTCCATTTGTATTGATGATCGGCTTGATATCCAGTTCTTTGATCATTCTAACGATGTCAATGATTTCCGGATGTGTTAAAGGATCACCTCCGGCGATTGAGATGCCATCACATTTTCGAAGTCGGGTGAAGACTTTTAATTCTTCTTTGATCTGTTCAAGAGATTTATGACTCTCATTCTCATTTCTACGGTAACAGCCGTCACATGCGAGGTTGCATTTGAAGGTCGGTTCGAGCCAGGAGATTGAATTATCGGCAAGATTCCATGGCAGGCGGTAATAATCTAAATGGTTCAATACAGAATTCACATTCCCTCCAATTAATTCTCGCTGCCCTGCTAGGGTTCGAACCTAGACTTTTCTGATCCAGAGTCAGGCGTGTTGCCAATTACACCACAGGGCAAAATAATCTAGACTGAAAAATGTAAAGTGCAAAATCTTTTAAATTAAAAAATGTCTCTGATTTTCGGTTTAACATTTCAGTTTTTGAATTTTCAATCATTCAATTACTTAATTCTAATATCTTTAAAAAACAAAATGAAAGCAAATCATTCGTTTTGGCTAAAATGATTTAATACTCGTAGTGCTCGAAGAGTATTCCATCTGCTTGGGTTTCCAACTTTTTCCATTTCAAAATGAGTTTCACCTTTATGTTTTGTCTGTAACAACCATTTTCCATTTTCATGCTGTTTTTTCTCGATTAATATTAGAGCATCACTCATTCTCTCATCGTAATATTTCTGAGTTGTTCGAAGATAATCTAATGATCTCAGAATATCATAACGCCAGCGCGATGGATAAGATAATCTCAACATCTTCGGATCGATAACCTCTCCGGTGCGATGTGATTTGTAAAGGTGATGAACGAGCAGAAACTCTATCCCTAATTTTTCTGCAAGGACAATTTCATCTGTTCGGTATTTCTTTTTACAGGATTTAAATTCATTTAATCCCTCTAAAACACTGAGAGTCGTATGCAAAGAACTGTGGGTTGCACCCTTGAGATGAGCACAATTCCATCCTCCATCACTCATCTGAACTTGGAGAAGGTAATCAACGATAGGACCCAACCTTACTTCGCCCGGTAAAAAATATGAACAATAATTTAAAATCATTCCATTCAGACACACATCGCTCGATTTGATGGTTCGTGACAAATTAACTCCACCATTGTCACCAGTTGGTGCTCTTAAAACTAAATCAACACTTTCATTTACTAATACATTATTCTTTGGGAAATCCAGATTACGAAGGTCTAAAATTGTATAGTGTGTGGAAGTCCATTTTGGTTGATAGTACCATCTCCCCCAATGGCCATTCTTATTTCTCTTTAATAAAAATCTTTTTCCCCATCCCTCATATTGAATTCTATTTTGAATCGAATTTAGAGTATGCGGGTCCTCTTTCAAAATATCTCTGCGAGTTTGGTATTGAACAGAAACATCACCGGATAAAAGCCAAGTGATAATTTCATTTTGCATTTTAAATGAGATTTTGCTTGTCTTTCGTGTATTGCTCAATATACTTCAGGAATAAATGTCTGATCAGTAATCGGTGGACGGATGTATCCTTTGATTTTTTAACAATGCGAAAGTTCATAAACATAATGTTTGATCTTATCGTAATTCAAATTGTTCAATAAATCAAAAATTTGCAACTTTTAATTGAACTAAATCTTTAATATTTTGGAATAGAATTTTATAAGCGGATAGCTATTTATGCTTTTCAATCTCACAATGCTCTGTACATATTTATTTCTTATGCCTATTCAACAGGATATTTATTTTGTTGAGAGATCAATTCCACTTCCTGCATCGGCTTCTACTCTCAGTGTAAATGACCTGCAACAGCTCTACATCGTCAATAATGACGATAATGAAATACTTAAATTGAGTCCGGATGGAAAAATACTTAAAAGTATAGGCGGATACGGCTGGTCCGAAGGACTTTTTGATGATGCTCGATCAATTTGTGCCACTCAACTTGAAGTTTACATTGCAGATTACGGAAATCATCGCATCCAAAAGTTTGATAAAGACTTAAATTTTATCGCACAATTTTCAAGCTCAGGGAGGGACCTCGGCACTTTTAAATTTGAATATCCAATATCCATCGACCTCTCGACACTTGGAGATCTTTATATCCTCGATAGCAAAAATAAAAATGTGATCAAATTAAATGGATTCAGTAAAGTAGAAAGAATTTTTGGCGGCTTTGAAGCAGGTGATCTGTTTTTGAATAATCCTACAAAAATCAGAGTGGCTGTGAATCAGCGTGTCTATATTCTGGACGAATCAAATCTTAAAGTTTTCGACCAATTTGGAAATCCTCTAAAAATTATCCCGCTTAATGGGCTTCGGATAATTGACCTGGCATTTCAAGGTGAACATTTATTTTTAATCAGCAAGGAAAAATTATTCCAACTTAGGTCGGATGGATTTAAAGAGATTTTAGTAGCCGAAGGATTTGAAACGCCGATAAAGGGAATCAAAATCAAATCAGAGCTGATTTATTTATTGTTCGATGGTGAAATTAAAATTTTGAGAAGGGGAAGTTAAAAGCCGCTTTTCATTTTTATGCGGCTTTTAAAACTCGACCGGATTTAATACAAGATGTACAAACGTTGATACTCTTAACTGATTTTCCAACTTTTGCTCTGACTTTTTGCAAATTCGGTAACCATCTGCGTCTTGTGCGATTGTGTGCATGTGACACGTTATTTCCCGTTACCGGTCCTTTTCCGCATATTTCGCATCTTTTTGCCATATTCTATTCCTTTTTTGAAGTGCAAATTTAAGTAAATCATCCCATTTATCCAAATAAGCGGATGTTTTGTGGTTTGACGATGCCAATAACAGTTTGCCATTCATAACCTAGAACTAATAATTGATTTTGAAAAACGAATCATCTAATATTGAATCAAATGAACGAGCAAAAGATATTTTTCTATTTGAATTTGTTCCTTATTACATTAATCGGCATTTGGCTCGGTTTTTCATTCGCAACGTTTTTGTTTCCGGATAACTTTGAAGTTCAATTTGTGACAAAGTATATTTATGGCGAGACATGTCATCAAATTCCGGAGAGGTCATTTTGTTTCGATCATAAAAGTATGTTTATCTGCTCACGATGTTTCGGAATTTACGCCGGTCTATTTGCCGGGCTAATTCTCTTTACCTCAAAAAAATTATCACTTCGAATTGATCGGTATAAATTTAAAAAACTTTTCATTATTCTAGTTTTGTTTGCTGTACCTTTTATATCGGACATTATTTTGAGTAAGCTCTTAATCTACGATTCAGGAAATACATTTAGATTTACATCGGGTTTTTTGTTGTTCATCCCTTTTAGCTATTTTATTAGTTCAAGCATAAATAATCTATCCAAAGAAATTTTTAGCAAAGTAATCCATGCAAAATAAAAGAATATTACCCGCACTTGTATGCGGATTCGGAGTTGCAGTAATTAGTATTGTACCGGTAGTGCAAGCTATGAACTGTTGTGTCTTTGTTCCGTTAGCGGGAGGACTTGGTGTTTATTTGGTTTTTAAACAATCCCGCAGCGACGAAGGTTTTAAATTAAAATCATCCGAAGCAATGATAATGGGACTTTTAATCGGATTAGTCTCTGGATTTTTTGATGCTATTTTTCAATCAATATTGATCGCCGTTTCGAAAACAAATCCAATTGATGATGCGATATTTATAATAAAGGAATATGTTCAAATTACTGACATCCCTGAAATAATTTTGAATATGGCAAAAGAGATAGATGAAAATAGGTTCAGTTTGATGCTCACTATTTCAATCTTCTTTACCAATTTTATTATCAATTCTATTTTTGCTGCAATCGGAGGATTGATCGGAATTCCAATGATCAAACGGAGATTTAATATAACCTAAATTTCTAAAATGAAAAGGGACAAAAAAACTATAAGTTGTTCATTTTTAAATCATTACAAACGAAACCTAAAAAAGAAACATCACGTTTTAGGTGAGAAAAATATTCCCATAATATTGTGGATAATAATTTCACCCCTTCTGGGTTTTACCTTCTCTTATCACAATTTTCTATAATCCTTACACCCCTACGGGGTTATTTGACCAGCGAATTAAAACTAAAATCCCGAAGGGATGGTATGATTATAGCGAAACAATACCCCGTCAGTAAAATCCCGAAGGGATGATATTATTTTTTCGTATTGATAGTAAAAATAACAAACCCTAAGAATTTTACCTGTCTACCTGCCTGCGGCAGGCAGGCAGACAGGTAAATAGGATTTCGTTTTAGAAATTTAGGTATAAACTAAACATGAGATTTAATTTCATTATTTGTAAATTGGATAAAAAAATATGATAACAGCATTCTTCTTTTATATCCATATTATTTTTGCCCTTTATGTCTTCACTAAAAGGTGGCAGGAAGAAAGTCTTGGTGCGGCTTTCCTTGTTCTTATCTTTATCGGAATAATTTTTTCGGTTGGCTGGACGCTTTCTTATTTCTTAGTCTCATTGATCATCGAGCCCGAAGGTTTTGGAAAATTTTACAACCGTGATACGATCTCCCTCACACTTCTTACAATTCTTGAATTTTTCTTCTACAGTTTCTACTTCAAAGGAAGGATAATGCTTCTGCCCAAAAAAGAACGATCTAATAGTTCATAATAGAAACATTTATCCCAGAATGTTCATTAGAAAAAAAGAATCCGCCGCGGCGGATTGTTAAAAATAAGATAAGTATAGATAATTTCCGAAGGATCCTTTGGAAAA
>JAHJVF010000039.1 GCA_018828505.1 Bacteroidota bacterium
ATAGATAATTTCCGAAGGATCCTTTGGAAAAGAAGTTAACCCCGACTTACATTTTCTTGGTTTTGAAGTTTTTCTTATTGGTGTTTCTCTTTCAAAACCTTAGAAAATGTTAGTCGATTTGTCATTAGCGCTTTTCTAATAACAAATTTGGGTTAAATCGAGTAATTTTAGAATCTTCTCAAATAATCATCATTTAACCTTTCACTCTGTTATCGAAAAAGAGTGAACTTTCAATTGTAATTCTTTATTTTGCGTTAGAAAAATTAAATTATGTCTGAACTTATTTGCTATACTCTCATAGAAAAAATATTTTTCACACTGGCTTGATCATCTACAATCTCATTTCTCGCTATTTGCTTTTACCGCATTAGAAAGGTTTTTCATTACATGGAATGGATTATCATAATCGTTTGGCTTTCAATAATTAATGGTGCTTTGGGCGGACAGTATGTTTTAAATTGGATGGCTAATCAGCCAAAGTTTACTGGCGGGAAATATGTCGATATCTCCCCCGGTGTTATGACCTGGTGGCGAGAGATATCAAAATTAAGCTGGGTAGTTATCGCTGTAATCATTGAGATTATTCGAGGAAAAAAGCTGAAGTATTTTTGGCCCGGTACTATTTCTACGATAACAATCATGGTTTGTGCTTTCACAGGAGTGATCGAGAATATTGGTTTCTTTTATTTACCACGCTATTATTCCCCGCATATCTATGCACCCTATTTAAATATTTACTTAGCTTTTCTTCCTTTCTTCGGTAAGTTTCTATTTGATGCTGCTATCAGGAAAGAACATTGGATTGGGATTTCACTTGTTGTACTTGGTCTTGCAATTCCGCATCTACCGAAAATGTTTGGAATTATTCCAGCTCCTGGCTCGGTTCTCGATGCAAATGGAATACTTTGGATAATAATAATCAACTGCTGTTTGTGCTCTCAGCAGGTACTTAACAATAAAACAGTTCAAACTGCATTACTAGGTGTAGGACCAAACGCACTTGTTTTCTGGCGTGAGATCTGGAAAATGATTTTTATCTCACTCGCTCTTTTCATCTTTCCAATCATCGGTAATTTGATGCACGCTCATTTGCCAACAGAAGTTGATACAACAACTTTCGAAACGAGAGTTTTAGCAAAGATTGAAGAAAACGATAAAGAATATCTACTCGCCTATTATGATATATCCAACGGAGAGTATAAACTGAAAGAGAATTTGCCTGAAGAAATAGAATCGAATATTAAAACAATCATTTCGAAAACAGATTTTGATCGGTTCTTCTCCCTATTCGAAGGAAAAATTTTCCCCGACAATTGGCTCCCAATTTTATTTGTCATAGCGGCTGGATTAACCGGCTACATATATAGTTTCGGATTCTTTAATCTTTCAAAATTTGCCGCGCATTTTTGGGTTCCCTATACAAATGTTTACCTTGCACTGCTTCCATTTGTAATGCTTTTATTTGGAAAAGATGTGACTCTGTATCAGATTGCGGGCGCAGTGGTAGTAACTGCAGGTTTGATGGTCGGTGTTTCAGATGTCAGCCGACATAAAGTTGAAGAGATTGAGAAGACGCATAAATGATGTAAGGCTTAGGTTGAGGCGAAGGCTGAGTTTATAATTTTTACTCTGACTCATTTTATTTTTAGTATTAAAATAATATACATTTGTGTTCATCTGTGTAATCTGTGGCAATAACTAATAAATGTTTTTTAATGTTCCTTTCGGGATATTGAATCATGATTTCTTTATTTTCAATTAGCTAATGATTAGCTTTGACAAAGGTTTAATCTTACATGATACGAATTCATAATCTTCACAAATCTTTCGGTGACCTTAAAGTACTTAACGGAATAAACTTAGACATTCCCGATGGTGAAACGATTGCAATCATTGGGAGGAGCGGCTGCGCGGATTGGCTTCTTTATAATTAAAAAGTTTTTTAATCAATATTTCAGGTGATATATGTTCAGAACGGTAAAGTGAGCGGATATCGACTTTTAATTTTTGTTCGGAATCTTCTTGTTTATATTTATTTAGCCAAACAAGGTGCGGGTCTTGTCCACGATTAATGATCGGGTCTTTATCAAATATTGCAGTTGTTTTTTCTTTTACCTTAGTGCTTCGATTCGCAATTACGGTTACGTATTCGTGCCTGTAGTTGCAATGAAAAGTGCTCTCTCAGCACTAAGTCCTGCCTGCCACGACGTAGCTATCTTGTGGCAGGAGGGAATAAATTCGTCACCGAATTTATGAATCGAAGGACTTAGGATTTTCTTTTTCATAACCTTCTTCTTCGATGGAAGGAATGAAAGTTCGTTTATTGTTCTTATGTTTAAAAGATTTTACGGACATAGATTATTCCTTTTAAGAAAACTTTATATACCAAATATTATACATTGACTAAATGAACTAATATTTTTAAGTTGCTACCAATCCAGTACATTTGGAGGTGGAAGGATTTAATTGCCTTTGCCCCGCTTCGAGCGGGGTTTTTTTTAAGGTAATGTTTTAATGCCAAATCCTTCTATCTCGTTGCTCCGTTTATAAAATTTCTTCTCCAAAATCTTTATTATTTCATCGCTGAAAGTTTCTCTTTCATCAATTAATAAGTCTCTTTTTTTGAAGATATATCTTCTAGCGGGAAAAGCTAACAGATCAGCAATTTGAAGCCCAGCAATGTTAAGTAACTTTGGTTTAACCTTTAATTCTGAACTTGTAAGATTAGATTGTAATTTTGCGGAATCAATGTAATGCGTTCCGGTATCAAGGATTCTCCTGAAAGATTTTTTCAATCTGATATCTTCTTTACCTCCTCGTGATTCAATCATAACATCTCCAACGGCATTGACATCTTTAAGAAAAAAATGAAATCTTTCAACCAATATTTCCATGCAATAATGGTAGGGATCATATCTCCATAGGTTGTATTTAATTTTATGTTCAAGTTTATCAATTAAAACAGAAATTACAGTAAACTCTAAAGAGTCTATAAGTGTAAGGAAATCTTTGCTGAAGTTCGCTTCTATAACAGGATCACCGAGAACCTGAAAAGGATATTTGTGATTAATTATTTCCTTACGATGTAAAACAATCGGTTCATCAGGATGGTATTCAAAGTAATTCTTTTTTAGCGTTTCAAGTCTTGGAGATAATACATTTGCGGCATATCCTAATTCAAAGATAGCACCTGTAAGGCACAAGTATCGATGGTTGATATCAACAGAACTATCTAAATCAGGATTACCAACTTCATCAATATATATTCCATATTTTTGCATTTATTGAATTACAGAATTAATTTTTGACCTCAGTTGATTCTTTATATCTCTTATATCATTTGCAATTTCAATAAATTTCCACTCATCATAATCATAAATCTCGTTGACTTCATTTACAGCAGGTAGCCATCTATTTTCTACATACCATTTTTTTTCTGCTTTATCCTTATTCATTCCAGTTATTTCAATAATTAGAGGTTCTATCGTTAATTGCCTGTCTACCGCCAGGTAGATGTGAAAACAGGTTGAGTTTACCATTAAAAAATAATCTGCAAATCTTATGTCGTTTCGATATTCGTGACGATTGAAAAAATGATATAAGATTTGCGTCGCCATAACAACGGTCTTACCAGACCCTGTTGCCATCTTAAAAGCAATTCGCGGAAGATTAAAATTTTTGTTCTTTGGCGAGACCAAGTTAGAATCATTTAATTGTTTTAGAATATCATTCCCCGTATTTGATTTATCAGCAACTTCATTTAACCAAATGGCAGTTTCAATTGCTTCCTGCTGTACAAAAAAAATTTTTTGTTTCGATCAGGATTTTTAAACCAATAATTCAAAAGTTCTTTTGTGACTCTGGTTGTGTTTGGGTAATTATCATTTCGCCAAATCCCAACTATATCACGAATTTTATTAATGATATGGTTTTCATAAGTTCCTTTAAGGTCGCTTACTTCAAAGATGGATTTTTGGTCAGATGTCGGAATTGGGATGGGTGGAACTTCAGGAGTGTAGGGCCTTCTTCTATTAATAATTCTTTCGAAGTCTAGTGTCCCATCCGGTGCTGTTGCATAATATTTCTTTGGCTCCTCGAAAGGAGGATTCAAAATCGGGTTAAATGGTTCGTTCATATTAAAAAGTAGAAAATAATATTTATTGAAATTTAATAAA
>JAHJVF010000227.1 GCA_018828505.1 Bacteroidota bacterium
CAACATGGCGGGCAGGCAGATTTCGCCAATTCACCCCGTTAGATATTTGCTTATGAAAGAGATAATGTTATTCATATATGTTTATCTAACGGGGTGAACGCAGAAATACATCAGCGGTAATTAGCGGTATCTGCCTGCCCGCCACGTATAGTACTGGAAGGCAGGCGGGCGGGAAAAATAAATCCCGATAAAATCGGGACACTACAAAAGGGTAAGTCTTCACTACACGCCTGCGTGCCGAAACGAGAAGGCGGAAATGCACTTTGGCCTGCCCGCCTCAGAGAATCCGAAGAGGCAGGCGGGCGTGCAGGCACGATGTTTTTGGATGAAAGTTCTCATTACGTTCTGTTTTCTAAACTATGATGTTAAAAATACCTGAGCCTACTCAAAAAAGGATAATTTCAATAACCCGCCACGGCGGGTTTTGAAATTGAACCAAAAACGAATCATTGATTTTCAATTTTGACCTTTTTTGATTCGGCTCATACCTGAAAAAAAATTTAACTGTCGAAGGTGGGTTAAATGTAGACCGAGGTAAGGCGGGTAGGTCTATAGAAATCTTTTTGCCTTATCGAGAAGAGCCTGCCTAAAAAATGGCTTCGATATATAATCATCACAACCGACTTCAAGAAATCTCTCTCTATCCCCGACCATTGCATAAGCTGTTACTGCGATAATTGGAATTTTCTTGAATCGTTCATCGCGCCGCAGTAGTTTTACAGCGTCTACACCGTCGATTCTACCTGGGAGGTTAATATCCATCAATATAAGATCATATTTATTATCAGAGGCTATTTGGATAATATTCTCAGCCATCTCAAAACAATCTAATTCAGCAAGCCCGCGGAAATAAATCTTTACGAGTTCCTGCGAGTCAAAGTTATCTTCAATGTATAATACTTTTTTTAATTCACTCATAATTCAATAATTTGTATCAAATATAAAATCAAAAGATATAAATTCAAAGAATTTTGTAGATATCCGTCATTTTTAACGGATAGTGCTATGTGTAGGTTTGCCTTGTAGAATTTTTCAAGTTTTCACGTAACTATCTGGCAAACTTACACATAGCACGTGTTGGCGGCTGGCGTGCTTCCCACTACGAAGATGTGTCACGAATGAATTCAATGCGAAGGTTGTGAATAAGAACAATTCAATGCAGGGTTGTGTATTTCCTCGGTGGTCATGATGTTAAACCCCCGTTTCATTGTCAACCCGTCTTGAATAAGTTTTTGATACTCCTCATTAGCCCGAATAAACTCGTTTATTTGAGCATTGTCTGGAGATTTTGTCTTAATCAGGTCTTCAACTTTTTTTGTAATATTTTTTTCCATGTTAAATAAATGTTCTTGTGTGTAAAAAATTAAACTGGTCTCTTGTATGAGGTGCCATTGATAATTGAATTTTACCTGTATAATCTCTTAAGAAATCGTAATAAGAGCGAATCAATTTTTTCAAATCAGCGTCTGAACCAAAATCTTCAATTTTTAATTTCATATCTTTCAATATCTGAATATTAATTGGTCTTGCATGTGATTTCCATTTTGAAGAATCGCCTAAATCTTTCGCTATGCTTTCTGCCCTGCTAATTTTTTGTTCTTCTGTAACTGCTTGACCAAGCAATGCAGGAGTAGTTTCGTGCGTTGTCCAATTTTTAAATTTATACTGAACAAGCCATTTTTTGAGCAAGTCAATAGTCAAATCTCTTGCTTGTTCATATCCTCTTAATTCTGCTAAATCAAAATCTTTCAAAATTAGAAACTCAGCGTTAGTCAAAGTGTCTCCGTTAGGATTCTCAGGAGATTTTGGTCTTGCTTTGTCAAGTAACTCTTTTATTTTGTCCAAATATCCCAAAGCCGCAACCCAACGACCATCCTTGTTTTGAACTTGAGGGTCAATCGGACCAAGAACGGAATAATAGTCCATATAAATATTGTCGCCACTCATGCAAAAAATTGTCCCAGCACTATAAGCGTATTCAGGAACAATGAGTTTACAGTTTTATAGTGATGTCGTATTATGTTCACATAAACATCAACCGCATGAGCACTTCCGCCTGTTGTCGTCAGAATAATGTATAGGGTATCTTTTTTCTCTTTGGTTTTTGAGAGGGCTTCAATTACTCCTAAAACCTTAGGTGAATATCCTTCATGAATTGCACCAGTAAATGATATTACATCTGCCGACAAATGACTCTCTAACTTTAATAGTCTATTAGTCAATTCGTCTCTAAGGAAACTATCGTTTTGCAGTAAATTATAGAATTATCACAATGAAACAGCGAATACGCTTGCCGCCAACATGATGCTGACTGCATATTCAGCAGATTGGCTCACCAAATATATAATTATTTCTACTCGCATTTTCTTGACTTTATAAATGTCTTTTTCCAAATTAAGATTGAATGAAGAAAGATTTCCAGCTAATTACTTCCCGAAAAAATCTTATGCGGATATCGACTTACTCTGTTTCAAATCCCGCAGAAAACCCTTGTGTATTTTTAGTTCATGGCTTCAAAGGATTTAAAGATTGGGGTTATGGTCCATATTTGTGCAAATTTCTTGCACAAAACGTTTTTTTTTCGGTTGGATTCAATTTCTCACATAATGGTGTCGGGGAGGATTTGTTGAACTTCACCGAATTGGATGAGTTTGCTGATAATACAATTTCACTCGAGATTGAAGAACTTAATGAAGTAATTGAATTTTATAAAAATGGTGGATTTGGGTTTCTCCCTCAAAATCCCAAAATCGGAATCATCGGTCATTCAAGAGGGGGTGCTGTTTCAATCGTTCATTGTGCTGAAAAGAAGAATCTAGATGCACTCGTTTTATGGGCAAGTGTTTCTTATCTCGATCGTTATTCTGAGAGACAAAAAGAAGAATGGATTGAAAAAGGTTTCTTTGAAGTACTGAATACCCGCACAAATCAATTAATGCGGTTGAATCGTGTTTTATTGGATGATATAATTGAAAACAAAGCACGATTCGATTTAAAGAAACGGATAGCTGAAATTAGTGCTCCAATTTTAATTGTTCATGGCGATCAAGACCTTGCTGTTCCGGTGAAAGAGGCGTATGAGCTTTACCAATCATCAAAAAACGAAAATACAGAATTGTTCATAGTCGAAAAAGCCGGGCATACATTTGACATCGTTCACCCGTTTCAAGGAAGTAATGAAAAATTTGATTCAGTAGTTGATAGGACTCTGGATTTTCTAAATAGAAATCTAACTTTAGAAAGCTTATGAAAACGATATTTTTCTTAATTATTCTAATTGCATCGTTCACCTTTTTATTTTTTAATCTCAAACGACTTCTTAGTTACATAAAAGTTGGAGAGAAAGATAACCGTTTCGACCATCCGCTAAAACGGTTAAAAAATTTACTCGTAATAGGAATCGGGCAATCGAAACTCTTGCGCGAGCCACTTGCAGGCTTAATGCATGCATTTATCTTTTGGGGATTCTTGGTTTTATTGATCATCATACTTGAATCAATAATTCAAGGTTTCATACCTGGATTCGATCTCTCTTTCTTGAAATCATTTTACAGTTTAATTACTGCCTCTCAGGATATTTTTAGTGTTCTTGTGCTAATTGGAGTTCTTGTTGCTTTTTACCGCAGATTCATTATTAAAGTTGAAAGGTTAAAATCAGAGCATGCCAGCCACGAGATAGCTATTTTGTGGCAGGACGGCAATTTTGATGCGGGGTTAATACTCACAATGATTTTAATAATCATTATTTCAATGTTTGGACAAAATATTTACGGTACGCATATAAGTGAATACGATTGGAGATTTATAAGCCATGCAATTGCTGCTGATTTGAATCTAACATTTGTTAGCGGAAATATTTATTACGAAATATTTTGGTGGATCCATATTGTAACGATTTTATTTTTCATGAATTACCTTCCATACTCGAAGCATTTGCACGTCATTACTTCATTACCAAATGTTTACTTTTCAAAACTTGAAGATCAAAAGAATAAAATTACACCGATAAATCTTGAGGATGAAACTCTAACTCATTTCGGAGCTCTCGATATTGAGCATCTGACCTGGAAACAACTTCTCGATGGATATACTTGCACGGAGTGTGGTCGGTGTACATCTGTTTGTCCCGCAAATAATACCGGAAAAGCACTTTCACCAAGGAAAGTGATTATGGATATCCGGCAGCGGGTGCTTGACAAAGCGCAGATGAAAAACGGTAAAGAGTCGCAGTCCCAGGAAAAAACTTTGGTTCATAATTACATTTCAGATGCAGAATTATGGGCTTGTACAACCTGTAATGCATGCGTTCACGAATGTCCCGTTATGATCGAGCATGTCGATTCTATTGTCGAAATGAGAAGAGGACTTGTGTTATCAGAGGCAAATTTCCCAAATGAATTAAATGTTGTCTTCAAGAATTTGGAGACCAATTTCACCCCCTGGGCTTTTAGTTATGAGGAACGTGCAGATTGGGCTGATGGATTGGATATCCCGATAGCAAGCAACAATAATGAACCGGAATATTTGTTTTGGGTTGGATGTGCAGGTTCATTTGATGAGCGATATAAAAAAGTCAGTCGCTCATTTGCTCAATTAATGAAAAAAGCCGGAATTGAGTTTAAAATTTTAGGTAAAGAAGAGAAGTGCAATGGAGATGCAGCAAGACGTTTGGGCAACGAATATCTCGCTCAAATTTTGATGAAAGAAAATATTCAAACGTTAGAAAAATATAACGTGAAAAAAATAATAACCGCATGTCCTCATTGTTTTCATTCGCTGAAAAATGAGTACAAACAATTCAATGGTAATTACGAAGTTTATCATCATTCTGAGATAATTGAAAAGATGATCAAAAATGGTTCTTTGAGCCCCAAAAATTCTCTCAACAAAAAAGTAACTTATCACGATTCCTGCTATCTCGGTCGTTACAACGATATTTATGATGAACCACGCAACTCAATTAAGCAAATTAAAAATGTTGAACTTGTAGAGATGAATCGTAATCGTGACCGCGGATTCTGCTGCGGTGCAGGGGGCGGTAGAATGTTTCTCGAAGAAACAGAAGGAAAGCGAATTAATATCGAACGGGTTGAAGAAGCTCTTACACTAAAACCTGACGTGATCGCATCAGCCTGTCCGTTTTGTATGATAATGATGGATGACGGAATAAAATCAATTGAGTCTGCAGCAGAAAAAGTTGAAGTAAAAGATATATCTGAAATATTATTGGAATCGCTCTAAGAAGTATTAAGTGAACCTCTAAAAACTGAAATGGAAACCAAAAAAATTGCCACTAAGGCGCAAAGTCACAAAGAAACACCAAAAAATCTTTGTGTCCGCCTTGGCGGATCGTGTCTCTGCCCCGTTGGATAATCTGTTGGATCACGAAACGAATATTAAAAATGTATATCCAACCTGTCACAAGATAGCTATGTATTGGCAGGCGGGGTGAATGTCTTTGTGGCAAAAATTAAAGCGTTTAATAAGTTTTTAGAGGTGCCCTTAATATGTTTTGTTCGAATCTCTCTAATAATGAAGGAAATAAATTATGTTGAAGAATAAGTATCTCTCCGGAAAAAAAATTTCAGTTAAATCGATTCCACCAAATGTGAAAGTGGTCGATTTGGTGGATAATTATTTTCAGGCATTTAATGCCGGTCGATTACATGATGCATGTCGATTATTTGTCGATAAAATGCTTGAACCGAATGTTACTGTCGGAATGAGCTTAACCGGTGCATTAACTCCTGCAGGTCTCGGTGGAACGTGTATAGTACCACTCATTAAAGCCGGATTCGTCGATTGGATCGTGAGTACCGGTGCAAATCTCTACCATGATACACATTTCGGGATTGGACTTAATCTGCACAAAGGGAGTCCGTTTTTTAACGATGTCAATCTCCGTGAGAATGAGGTTGTAAGAATCTATGATATTGTATTCGATTATCGGGTTTTGTTATCGACGGATGCGTTTTATCGAAAAGTTCTAAGAGCTGCTGAATTTCAGAAAGAAATGAGTACGGCAGAATTTCATTATATACTCGGAAAATACGTCTATGAACGTGAAAAAGCCCTTAATATTCCGCATAATAGTCTCTTATCTAACGCATATTTATTTAAAGTGCCGGTTTATACTTCATCACCAGGTGATAGCTCGATTGGGATGAATGTTGCCGCTTTGGAATTTCACGGTAGTAAATTAAAATTCGACGTAAATAAGGATGTTAATGAAACTACCGCGATTGTTTTTGATGCAAAATTGAAAAAAGGAAAGAGTGCAGTTTTAATATTCGGCGGCGGCTCACCAAAGAATTTCATGCTTCAAACTGAACCGCAGATTCAAGAAGTTTTACAGATTGATGAAAATGGGCACGATTATTTCCTTCAAATAACCGATGCGAGACCCGATACAGGTGGTTTATCCGGTGCAACTCCTGCAGAAGCAGTCAGTTGGGGGAAAGTTGATCCGAACAAACTTCCCGATGCAGTTGTTTGTTATTCAGATACGACGATTGCAATGCCGATTATAACTTCATATGCTCTGGCAGTTAAGAAAAAGAGAAATTATAAAAAACTCTACTCCCGTCTTGGTGAATTAATGGATCAGCTTGAGAGAGAACATAGGAAGTTTTTGAAAAAAGTCAAAAAGTGGTAAAATTTCAAAAAAAGATTGTTTTCAGCGTATAAATGTTTATATTGTGCCGTAAGTAATAATATTTTTCTATCAAAAATAGGAGGAATTAATGAGCCAATTAGAAGATTTAAAGAATTTTATTGATTCTATGCAGCCTGATTTCGAAAAATTTTATACCAGAGGGCAAAATGCAGCTGGTACCCGATTGAGAAAAGATTTGCAAGAATTACGGAAAAAAGCCCAAGAATTTCGAAATGAAATTCAACAAGAAAGAATTACTAGAAAAGCTGCAAAAAGCAGTTAATTTGTAACTTAGAGGCGTAATTAATTACTGAAGTTAAGCAAAATCATTTATGACGCGGCAAAAAGCTTAATTTCTAAATCCGACCCGCCACGACAATGCTATGATATGGCAGGATTTCTAAGCACTAAACAAATTCTAAACTCAAAACCTCCCCGCCACGACAATGCCCGCCACAACATAGCTATGAAGGGGCAGGCTATGATATGGCAGGAAAAACTAATGAAATATGCAATATTTAATTATTTGTTTTCTCCGTCAACTGACGGATTAGTTTTTTGAATTTGTTTAGAATTTCGAATTTTGATATTAGTTTTTCAAATCTGCGTAACATCTGTTAATTATAAGTTTTCCTGCTTCTTGCAGGCATATTCGTTAAGAATTCTTAACTTTTAAACAATTACGCCTTTTTTTATATTTAATGCGATGTTCAAACTTTGGGTTTTACTTGTTACAGTATATTTTTCAACTTTATTTCATCTAACAAGTCCGAAGGATCCTTCGGACTGGAATAATTCCCACACTTCAACCCATAACCTTAACGATTCAACTGCTTATATTAAAATTTTGAGTGTTGGCGATTTAATGTGCCACAAACCTCAAGTTGATGGGGCTTTTGTCGATTCAGCTCAAATATACGATTTCAATCCAAGCTTTCGATTAGTTCGAGAAATCCTGAGCAGCGGTGATATCGTTATCGGTAATTTGGAAACTGTTACTGCTGGGGGACGTTTTTCAGGATATCCATTATTCAATTCTCCTGATGAGTTTCTTCAGGCAGTAAAAAAATCGGGTTTTAATGTTATTGTAACTTCGAACAATCATTCTCTGGATAGAGGAGAAGTAGGATTGACCAGAACTGCACAGCTAATCGATAGCCTTGGATTAACTAGGGTTGGCACTTATTTATCTGAAGTGGATAGAGATTCAATCAGAGTTATCCGGGTTGGAGACTTTCGAATTGCAATTTTAGCTTACACTTATGGAATGAATGGTTTTCAATTATCGCAAGATAAGCGTTATTTGGTAAACCAAATCGATGAAGAGCAGATTCGGCTCGACCTTAATAAAAGTAAAAAAGCAGGAATTGATGCGTGTCTGGTCTATTTTCATTTCGGTAACGAATACGAAAGATCTCCAAACACCTGGCAGAGAGACATCGTTGAAAAAACTTTTTCATTTGGAGCTGATATAATTCTCGCTTCACACCCTCACGTAATTCAACCTATAGAATATGTCGAACTTAATGAAGAATCAGAGCTTGATACGGGTCTCGTCGCCTTCTCGCTTGGGAATTTTATATCGAATCAGAGAGGAAGATTCAAGCAAGCCGGTGCAATTCTCGAAATCACGCTTGAGAAAAGAATTAGTTCTGGTGAATGCCGCATATCTGCAGTTGCTGTTCACCCAACTTGGGTTCATATCCAAAAACAGAAGGGTAAGAATAGTCATACAATTATACCTTTATCAAATTTTAATACTGATTTATTTTCTAAGAATGAAATCAACTTGATGATGCAAGCTAATGACGATACGAGAAAACAGCTTTCCGGTAAAAAAATCTTTTCTATGAGAAACAAAAACCAAAGAGAGGAAAAATCAGTAAAGCAATGAAATTTGGACCCCTCATAACCGGTCAAGGGAGTACTCAGAATATTATTTACGTGCAGCAGATCTCAGCTAATAGGATGAGATTGTACTGTAAAGAGAGGGGAAAAATTGTTCAATCCGAAAAAGAGTTTTTTCCATTTTTCTATTTGACTGATAGCACACTGCTAAAAGGATTCGGAGAAAAGTTCTGGCAGAAAAAATTAGAGGGAAACGGTGAGTATCAATATCTGTGCGTGTTTGACGACTGGAACAGTATGTGGCGGGCAGTAAGAATTATTTATAAAAACTTAAAGCTTGAAAATATTCCGGCAACTACATTCTCTGATGTTCCTGAGATTTATATCAAAACCGATCCTGTAACACAATTTCTTCTGCAAAGCGGGGAGACATTTTTTAAGGGGCTTGAGTTCAATGATCTTTCGAGAATGCAGCTCGATATCGAGACTTATTCAGCAAAAGGATCCAGCCGTCCAGCCCGTCCCTCGGATAGAATTATAATCATAGTACTCTCTGATAACTCAGGCTGGGAGAAAACTATCTCCGGCGAGAAATTGTCGGAGAAAGAAATGCTGATTGAATTGATGAACACTATCAATGAGCGCGATCCCGACATCCTTGAAGGGCATAACATCCTTTCATTCGATCTCCCTTACATTTGTTCAAGATGTAAATACAATGAAATCGAGTTTAGGATCGGACGTGATGGCAGTATTCCATTAATCGAATCTGTCGATTCAACATTTTCATGGGAGTCCAGATTCGATTATGTAACGATTGTCGGAAGGCAGGTCGTTGATACTTTACCCCTCGTGAGTCAGCACGATTCGGTAAAACGCGATATGGATGAGTACGGACTTAAATATTCAGCTAAACATTTTAATGTTGCTGCAGAAGATCGAATTTACATTGAAGGAGAAAAGATCAGTTGGTATTGGGATAACGATCCTGAAATTCTAATTGAATATGCAAAGGATGACGTCGCAGAAGTTAAAGGATTAAGTGATATTCTTTTTCCTTCATATTTCTATCAAGCTCAAATGCTTCCGCTCGATTTCGATCAGTTGATCAGAGTTGGAGTTTCTACAAAGATAGAACTTTTAATGGTTCGTGAGTATTTAAGAGAAAAACACTCACTTCCTCAATCCAAGGTAGGAGGACAAACGACTGGCGGATATACTAATGTATTTTATACAGGTGTTTATGAAAAAATCATCCATGCAGATGTTGAGTCGCTTTATCCTTCAATTATTCTAAATCAGAAGTTATCACCCGAATCTGATAGACTGAATTTATTTCTTCAACTCTTGAAAGAATTAACAGAGCAGCGGATAAAATTAAAACATCTCATGCAAGCTGAACTGGATCCAAAATTGCGGCAAAAATATGATTCGGTGCAATCGACATTTAAAATTTTTATAAATTCTTTTTATGGATATCTTGGATTTTTCAAAGCGATCTTTAATGACTATCATAAAGCCGATATGGTAACTAGTTCCGGACAAAAGATTTTAAAAGAGATAATTGATAAATTTCTTGAAGATAATTGTAAAGTGATAGAAGTCGATACAGATGGCTTATATTTCTCTCCTCCTGAAAATGTTTCCGATGAGCAGGCAGAAAAAGAGTTGGTTAATAAAATTAATCTCGGTTTACCTGAGGGGATTAATTTAACTTTCGGTGGAAGATTTTCGAGAATGATGAGCTACAAGAAGAAAAATTATGCATTACTGACTTACGATAATCGGCTTATTGTTAAAGGATCATCACTTATCTCACGTGCAATCGAAAAGTACGCGAGGAATTTTATTAAATTTTGCATTGAGTCGATAATTACCAACAATCTGGATGATATCCCAAAAGTTTATATGAATTTAAGATCCGATATTATTAAGCATGCACTTCCAATAATGGATCTTTGTAAATCGGAAACTTTAAGAGATAATTTTGCAGGTTACATCAAGGCGGTTGAAGCAGGGAAACGCACAAAAAGTGCATCTTACGAACTTGCAATAAAATATTACGGTAACAAATTTGAACCGGGAGATAGAATTACATATTTCATAACAGGTACAGACCCGAATGTTAAAATATACGAAAATTGCGAATTGGTTGAGTATTACAATCCCAAATCACCTTCGGAGAATGTTTCTTATTATCTGAAGAAGCTGGATGAATACATCTCCCGTTTTGAAATATTTTTCTCTAAAACCCATTTTCAAAATCTATTTCCTTCGGAAGAACAATTTCAATTTCAAGCGGATAAAATCTCGGTATTAAATAAACGAGCTGAGTACGAGGATTAGGTCATTGATGTTAAAGTCTTCTCGAATGTCGATAATTTTTATTGTAGTTTTAATTGACCTGATCGGATTTGGAATAATCATTCCGATACTTCCGCATTATTCCGAAATTTATTTTCATGCTAATGAATTTGAGATTGGTGTGCTTATCGCCTCTTTCTCATTCTTTCAATTCTTAGCGACACCTTTTTTAGGGCGTTTATCTGATCGTATCGGAAGAAAACCGGTGATCACATCCATGCTTATTGTTTCATTCTTTGCATATCTGCTTTATGCATTTGCAACGGATTATTGGGTAGCGTTATTTGCTCGCTCAGTTGCGGGTATTGGAGGTGGAAGCATATCTGCAGCTCAAGCATACATTGCCGATGTAACAGAAAAGCGTGACAGGGCAAAGGGTATGGGATTGATTGGTACTGCATTTGGAGTCGGTTTCGTGCTTGGACCATTTATTGGCGGTGCATTGAGCGTTTATGGATTTCTTGTCCCTAACCTTGCCGCAGCAGGTTTTTCTTTACTTGCATTTTTACTCGCATATTTTATTCTTGATGAATCTCTTCAGATTAAAGGTGAAAAAACGCCCAAGAAATCTTCTTTATTAAATATTGAAGGGTACGTTACCGCATTTTCCCGAAAAGAAACTGGTGCACTGATCACAATATTTTTTATTTTAACTTTCTCAATAGCAAACACTTACGGAACAACACCGATATTGGGCTATAGAATTTTGAAATTATCGGATGCTCAGATAGGTTACGTGTTTGGTGTGATCGGACTTGTTACGATTTTTGTTCAGGGCTATCTGATTGGAATTCTCACAAAAAGATTTTCCGAAAGATCGCTGCTGTACTTTGGAATTAGTGTTATGACCATTGGACTGCTATTGATACCGCAAAGCAATTCTTTACTCTTACTAATACTCTTTTTTATTATTACTGTGTTTGGATTGGCAATATTAAGTCCGGTGATTTTTAGTTTAATTTCTAAAGCGGCTTCTCCTTCTGAGCAAGGTAAAGTGCTTGGTATAAATCAATCAATGGGTTCTCTTGGAAGAGTGCTCGGACCCCTTTGGGGCGGTTTCGCTTTCAATTACTTTGGTTACGAAAGTCCATTTATAACTGCAGGTGCTTTTACTTTTATTACTTTGTTTATCGGTGTCATCATGCTTCATACCAGTCTGAATCAGCAAGATCCAGCTATTGATTAAATGCAGAATTCTTTCAAGCCACGAACTTCCGTCTCCGTCACATGACGGATGACGGATCGTGATATAAATACAATAATTCGCGTACAGAGTGCCATCCATAGTGTCCTTCTGTTTTGATGAAAATTTAATATGGTCATGCGGCACTATTGCGCATAATGTCCGGCGTGTTTACGCCGTCCCGCTTCATATAAATGACAAATTTCTTTCCCGAAGCGGGACGGGATGTAATGAGCACTATTGATTTTCATTCAAGAAAGCGAATTCCGTCCTTCGGTGGGATTAGGCTCTTAAAACATAAAACTTACCAACATGTTGTCAATTATCGAATATCGAAAAATGAACATGCCTGCGCGAACGCTTCGGTAGGCAGGCAAGGAATAATTCGCACCGTTGGATATCGTTTTTGTTTTTTGATTCACTCCATTATCTAACGGGTATCCAACGGTGTAATTTTCGAAGTGAATGCAATCTGTATTTCAACTTCATCATTCCTGCCACAAGATAGCTATGTATTGGCAGGCGAAATTCCGTGCCTGCAAGCCGAAGTGCCTGCATGCGCGTAGCCGTTTCGGTATAGGCAGGCTTTTTGGCACGCAGGCTTGTTCGATATTCATTTTTTCCTTTAGCTTTTTTTCCAAGCGAAGTCTTGGAAAAAATGTAGAAACTTAAAGTGTACATCTCTGCGTATCCAGTAAAAATAAAAACTGAGTGCTGAATTTAGCGTAAGCATCGTTAACTTGATGATATCTGAAGTCTGGCAATATCTTCTTATCCATTAGTACTTATAGATTCCCCATAGGGCTTTATTTCTAATAGAAGTTGTTCCCATATCTCTGGAATATTATTAGCCAGATCTTCTAACGGAGCCTCATCAAGCATAAATCCGTATGCGTGAACGAAAAAATGTCTAAAGGTCAAATACTCATAAAGCTAATCAGATAGCCCCTCCGATATAACCCCGAGAGATACTGAAAGATTCAATAAATCCTTATGCCATGTGTCAGATTTTGGGATTAGGACATCGTTTGCCTTTAGAATTTGTTTCAAAATATTTTCTATTCCATTGTAAATATTATGAAGGAATGTACCAATAGCTGCTAATTCAACAATTGACTTCTCCTCTCTTCCCATGACATCTTTGAGATTACTTAATGCCTTCTCTACATTCTCTTTTTCTGCAAGAATATGCAATTTATAATCACCCATAAATTCTTACTCCAGTTTCTTCCACAAGGTCATTAAATAACGATTTTTTAGAGAGATCAACGAGGTCAACAGGTTTTGATAAATGTTTAAATAACTCAGCATAAAACTTAAAGAATAACCGAGGTTCAATTCCTTTTACACCGATATCTATATCGTTAGATTCTTTACTCTTTTCAATTGATGAACCAAATAGAAAGATAGAGGAGACCTTGTACTTTTTAGCACATTGTAAGATTATATTCTTATCTCTTTCTGTTATCACTTTTCATCACCTTTCTTTTCAGATTTCAGAAAACTATTGTAACTACGCATTTCGTATACCCGTCTGCCAAAGTCCGCCGAGGCGGACGGTGGGTAGGTGCCCCCATTTTTGGTATGATATACGAAGTTATTCGTTTATTTCTCTTTTGGATTAATAACATTTTTAGCCAGCCCCGCCAGCCTCGTTCTGCAGAATTTGGCGGGCTGGCATATTCAGCAATAAGAAGCAGTTTGTTCAGCTCATTTATTAAATAACTCTTTTCATTTATGAGTCGAATCTTCACTACACGCCTGCGTGCCGCCTGCCTTTGCCGAAGCGTCTTGCCTACGCCTGTGTCTGCCGTATGAAACTTTCAGAAGGCGGGCTACGCGCAGGCAGGTAACGCCCGCATATCAAGATGCTTGAACTGTGGCAGGCACTTTGGCGTGCAGGCCACGAAATCCCGACTTGCCTGCTTGCCGAATGAATCTTATCGAATGAATCGTTCAGCAGGCAAGTCGGGATGAAGTGTAGCTAAAAAACCAACTTACGTGATTTTTGGTTTTGAATTTTAATAAAAACAGAAGCATTTTTTTCTCACAATCCGCTTTTTAGTAGACTCATTCCTGCCACAATATAGCCCGCCCCCGCCTGCCTCTGAATATTCTACGTGGCGGGCAGGTGCGGCGGGTGGCAGGCAAAACTTAAGTAAGAGATTTCACTTTGTCAATAGGAAAGAAGTAAAATTTTACAATTTGAAATTTTCATTTTTGATAGTGTTTTATCTTATGATTTTTTAAGCACTTCTGTTTATCTAGTATAAAAAAAACTGAGTGTCTCAAGGTATCACGACCTATAAGACATTGAATATGTTGTCCTTGTAAAGGAGCTGCTATAACTGTGGTTTCAAATATAATTTGGTTTGGCAATCAGAAAAACCCGACCCGTCGGCTGACTGGTCGGGTTTTTGGACAATAGAAATGACATATCTCAAGCTGCTTATCAACGACCCAAGATATGTCATTTCTATAAAATAACCCACCTCAAAACATATCTGGTTTTGTTTTTTTCTCGTCCTCTAAGTGACAGCCGTCTTGTAAATTAGAGACCTAATAAATGTACTTGTCAATCTTTTTTTTCTACTGAATTTAATATATCTTATTACAGTTTTTCGTAGTGCAAATATTAAATTTGAACAAAATTTCAAAGATTATTTTAGCAGAGAAATTGATTAGATGGAACTAGGTAAAATAAATATCGAAAACCCACTTCTCTTAGCACCGATGGAAGATGTGACTGATGCATCTTTCAGATTGGTCTGTAAGAAATTAGGTGCGGATATTGTTTATACGGAGTTTGTTAATTCTGAAGGACTTATCCGTAATTCTAAAAAGACTCACAAGAAACTAAAATTGTTTCAGGAGGAACGTCCTGCAGGCATTCAGATCTATGGTGCAAATATCGACTCGATGATTGAAGCTGCAAAAATTGCTGAAGAAGAAAATCCCGAAATAATAGATATTAATTGCGGATGCTGGGTTAAGAATGTTGTTGGGCATGGTGCCGGTGCCGGCTTGCTTAAAGATATCCCCTACATGGAAAAAATGATTACAGCTGTTGTGAAATCAGTGAAAATTCCTGTTACCGTGAAAACTCGTTTAGGATGGGATATTGAAAGTATAAAAATTCTTGAAGTTGCTAAAATGATC
>JAHJVF010000228.1 GCA_018828505.1 Bacteroidota bacterium
CCTACAACAAAATTTGATCCGAAGATAACGACGATATCTTCTGGTTTGGATTCTTTTATGGCGTTTCCAATTGCTTTATCAACTTCTCCCCCATCAACAACTTTTGAATTATCATCAAATTGTTTAGCTAATTCTAACGAATTCAAAGCACGTTCTATAAGAGCTTTACATGTATAGATTTTATTAAAAGTTCTTAGTATTAACTTTAATGAATCAGAAATTTCTTTGTCTTTCATTACACCAAAAACAGCGATTTTATTCTCAGAGGAAAGTTGTGCCACTTCATACAAAAAATCTTTGAATGCTGAACTGTTGTGAGCTGTATCCAATATTATCGTTGGTTTTTCAGTTATCTTCTGGAAACGACCTCTGAAAACAAAGTTATGATTCAAATTTTCTATACCGGAATGAATGTGTTTCATCGAGCTTTCATTATCTCTAAAGAGCGTTTCAATTGCAGCGATACTTGTAACAATATTTTTTACTTGATATTCACCGTAAAGTGGAGATTTCAGTTCATACGAATTATCTGTTCTTCTCGATTTAACGCGAAGAGTCATCATCGGAAAGGATTTATTCACCGAATCAACGATATATTCATCTTCAACATTGACACACTCTGAATTAAGTTCTGAGCAAATTCTCATAAGGACTTTTTTTGCTTCCTCTGGGTTAAAGCCAATGACAACGGGAACATTTTCTTTTATTATTCCTCCTTTTTCCGAAGCAATTTTTTCTAAACTATCACCCAAAATATCCATATGATCAAAACCGATTGAGGTTATCACGCTCAATTCCGGTTCAATTACGTTGGTTGAATCTAACCTCCCGCCTAATCCGGTTTCAATTACTGCATAATCGACATTCCTATCGGCAAAATACTTGAACGCAATTGCAGTTGTGGCTTCGAAAAATGTAGGATTGATTTTGGTTATTTGATCTTTCAGTTGTTCTGTGTAGAAAACTAAATCGTCATTGGTAATTAGTTCTCCATTTATTTGAATTCGTTCATTGAATTTCACCAAATGAGGTGAAGTGTACAATCCAACCTTGTAATTCATTTCTTTCAAAACAGAAGCAATCAAAACGGCGGTTGAACCTTTCCCGTTGGTACCGGCAATATGTATCGATTTAAACTTTTTATGTGGATCATCCAAGGATTGAAGTAATTGGACGGTTTTGTCTAATCCAAGCTTAATTCCGAATTTTTGCAGAGAATATAGAAATTGGAGTGTTTCGTTGTAACTCAAAGCAGCGATTAATAAAGATTAACTTTTCCGATTACTTCATGAATAGAGTTAATCTTATTCTTTATAAAATATTCTTCAAGACCAATGATGATTTTTTCAGTGCAATTTGGCTCAACAAAATTATGAGTTCCGATTTGAACAGCGCACGCACCGGCAAGAAAAAATTCTATTGCGTCTTCGTGATTTGTTATTCCTCCAATGCCAATTATCGGAATATCGACATCTTTGTGAATTTGAAATACTTTTGCAACTGCCAGTGGTTTAATTGCTGGTCCGGATAATCCACCAGTATTGTGAAAGAGTTTTGGCTTTCTGCTTAAAATATTTATAGACATTCCCACAAAAGTATTTATTGCCGAAACAGCGGCTGCACCTTCATCTTTTGCAATTTGTGCAAACTCAGATATTCGTGTGACATTTGGCGTTAATTTAATTATGATAGGTTTTGTTGAAACGGCAACAGTCTTGGAAGTAATCTCCCCAACTTTTGCAACATTTGTCCCAAACTCTAATCCGCCTTCATGAACATTTGGGCAAGATACATTTATTTCAAAAGCATCAATTTTTTCATGCGTCATTATTTTAACGCACTCAACATATTCATCTACCGAACTTGCAGCTATATTAACAATTATTTTAGTATCGTATTGGTTCAATAGAGGTAATTTTTCTTTTAAAAATCTTTCAACACCGATATTTGCAAGTCCTATTGCATTAAGCATTCCGGATGGAGTTTCAACAATTCTCGGTGGTGGATTCCCCTTTCTTGCCCTTAAGGAAAGAGATTTGGTAACTATACCGCCAAGCTTATTTATATCAACAAAATCTTTTGATTCAAGTCCATAACCAAATGTACCGCTCGCAACTAAAATGGGATTTTTAAGTTCGAGAGATCCAATATGAATTTTCAAATCCGGCTTATTCATATTTTTACATCTTTAACATTAAACACTGGTCCATCTTTGCAGACGAGATAATATTGTTCACCATTCGAAGATTCAATCGGACAACCTTGGCAAATTCCGAAACCACAAGCCATTGCACATTCTGTTGAAACCTCGCAATTAATATTTTTATCGATTGCGAACTTGGAAAGAGCTTTTAACATAGGTGTGGGACCGCAACCGAAGATTTTCGTTTTTTTAGGATAATTATTTATTGAAAAATTTTCCTCTAATAATTGAACTACATTCATTTTTTTCCCGAGTGAACCGTCATCGGTCGCAATCGAGACATTTTTTAATTTATATGATATTACCAATTCTTTCGAGCGCGCCCCTACGAATGATTGAACATCAATTTTAGAATCAAGTTTAGAAATCAAGAATGGAAAAGGGGCTGAACCAAGTCCACCAGCAACAATTATTGCATTTTCGATCTCATCATCAATTGAAAAACCATTACCAAGAGGTCCAATAACATCAAATTGGTCACCTACCCTCGCCTCAGCCAATGTCTTTGTACCCATTCCAAATACGCTGAACAAAATGCTAAAAGTGTTACCATTAACTTCGCAGATGCTAAAAGGTCTTCTTAAATAGGGGAATAATCCACTCGTAACACGGATATTAATGAACTGACCGGGTTTAGCTTCTCTAACTAATTCGTTCGATTCAAAAGATATCAGATGAATTTGATCTGATATTATTTTTTTACTTATTATTACACTTATAGTTTGGAACACAATATTTGAGTTGATAATTCTTTGGAATTTTTATTAAAGATTTCTTTAAGTAAAAAGTTTTTAGATTATTGACCTATACTAAAATGAATGAATTTAAGAATATACTTCTTCGTGTGAAAAAGGATTCGTCAAAAATGAAATCATTTTAGATTCTTTATCAGCTAATTCATAGAGAAAATCTCTATATATTATCCGCCATCGGCGGATGTAGAGCGAAGCCCTGCCCGCCAAATTCAACCAGAGTAGGCAGGAGATGATATTTATCCCGACTTCGTCGGAATTGAACCCGGATATATGAGAAATGACATATCTTTAAAATCCATCCGCATGCCAAGATATGTCATTTCTAATCCAGACTAGGACTCTACAAAATCCGTCAGCTGACGGATTCAAATATGTTTGGTTAGTTTTTTCTCTCGATATCCGTAATCTTATCCAATCTTTTTTGATGTCTACCGCCTTCAAAGTCTGTCTGAAGCCAAAGCATAAGTAAAGATTTAATAAAATCAGTATTGTTTACACGTGCCGCGAATGTGATGACATTGCTATTGTTGTGTTCACGAGAACTTTTTACTGCATATTCATTGTAACCAACTGCTGCTCGAATTCCATCGACTTTATTTGCACAAATTGATGAAGGTATACCTGTAGCATCCAGAATCACCCCCCTATCAACAATCGAATTCTTTACTGCCAACGAGACGGCATAAGCATAATCAGGATAATCGCAAGATTCTTCAGAGTGAGTACCAACGTCTTCAACGTGAAATCCTTTTTCAAGCAAGAATCTTTTTATTTCTTCTTTAACACTGAATCCAGTGTGATCACTTCCAATTGCGATCTTTTTTATTCGACTGCCAATTTTGTTTTCAATTTTCTCTGATAATGTATCCTTAGCATTAATCTTTAACTTATGTTTTTGGATTAGATCGAGAGCAGAAGGTGTAATAATTGTGCAATTTAAAATTTCGATTTCAGTCTTCCCACTTTTGACGATTTCTAAAATATCTCGCTCAGTAAAAAGCTTTCTCATAGGAAGTCGTTCATTTTTTTCTTTTTTAAATAATCGACAACTTTTTTCACATCCTGAGCATTATTTCGATTTACAACCAGTAGTGCATCGTCAGTATTAATCACAATCAAGTTCGCAAGCCCAATGCAGGCAGTAAATTTATCCTCGGAATGAATGAGGGAATTATGTACTCCCTCAATAAAATAATTTCCGAAGAGACTATTTCCAAATTCATCACGATGACTTAATTGATAAACTTCTTCCCAGCTTCCGACATCGCTCCAGCCAAATGTGCTTCTGATTACGTAGACATTATCAGATTTTTCCATTATACCGTAATCAATTGAAATGCTTCTTAACATTCCATAAACCACTTCAAGAGTTTTCTCGTAATCACCTTTCACAACTGATTTTTGGATTTTCCTTAAACCGTCCATCAAGTCAGGCATATGGGTTTCAATTTCTTTAAGAATGGATTCCACTCTCCAAATGAACATACCGCTGTTCCAAACAAAATCTCCACTCTCCAAAAAGCTTTCAGCTGTTTGGTAATTAGGTTTCTCCGCAAAAGTTTTTACTTTGAAAATGTTTTCTTCGATCTCTTGATCCTCTCTTTGAATATAGCCATAACCGGTTTCAGGACGTGTTGGCTGAATACCTATTGTTACAAGCCCCTTAGATTCATAAGCAAACCTAGCAGCTTTCTTGATAATATCAAGAAATGCAGCTTCATCGCGTATGATATGATCAGCCGGTAGAACAATAGTTGCAGCATCTTTATTATAATTACCGATCAGTACAGATGCTAATCCGACACAGGCTGCGGTATTTCTTCCAAATGGTTCGACAATAATATTATTTAGTGGGATGTGGTTAAGCTGATTGTGGATTTCAGCTTTTTGAATTTTATTCGTAACAATATAAATATTCTCAGTTTTAACAATTTTGGATATTCGACGAACAGTATCCTGGATCATTGTGTGTTCACCAAATATCCTGAGAAGCTGTTTCGGCATTTTTCCTCTACTTCTCGGCCAAAATCTCGAGCCTACACCACCAGCCATTATTACTGCATAAAGTTCCATTTTATACCTCGTATGATAGATCAGTTAATTTATTTACTAAGTAGTTATGATTTTCCCAATATGGTTCAAGTTCAATGTCCTTATCTTTGATCAACGCAACTATGATGATCAATGTGCTGCGAATTAGTTCTGCTTCATTTTTTGTAGCAGCAAGTTTTTTATCACGAATAGCGAGTAATGCTGCCCAGTAGGTTCTGATCATCTTAGCAATTACTTCATGTCCAAGTCCCTCTGCGGTAGTCAAACTTTTATATGCTTGAGTTATCAGCTCTTCTTCTCTCTTCTCATTATAAGTTGATGTACTAATTTTTCCGAGGTAATCGTCAAGTTCTTTTATATTCTCAAGAAGATTAGTCTCAAATTCAAAAAATAATTCTTCTTCAGTCTTCGGATGCTGATTAGTGTGACTTTTAACTTCTCTGTGAAAGGTTCCTTCTCTATCGCTCAATTCTTCTTTTAAGATAAATTCTTTTTGAGTTGTCGGCTCATCTTTTCTCTCATCGATTTCTTCTGATTTAATTTCTTCGCTTATCTGTTTATCCCCGGATTCAGATTTCAAATTCAAAGATTCTTGATCAGGCTGATCTGACTCAAAAAGACTAAGCTCTAAGCCTGCATCTTGAGGTTCTGATACTTTTTGAATTAGATCGGTTTGAGAAGCGCCTTCATCTCCAGACCGAATTAACTCATGCTGCAAATTTTCATCTTCTGCTGGTTTTGAAATTGATTCTGCTTTAGTTCCATCCGCCAATGATACATCAGTGTCAATCTTTTCGATCTTCTCTGGGGATTTTTCATTAATAAGTTCAATATTTTCTTTCACTCCAACGAATGGTTCGATATCCCTTTCAAGAAATTCATGCAGCTCTAACTTATCTTCTTCAGAAAGTTCCTCTTTAGAATCGATAACTTCCTCTTTTTTAGGAGGCTCCTTCAACTCGTAGAACGTGAGTGTTGCATCATCAAAGACGATTTTCGGACGCGAAGATTTATCGATGTTCAATGTTGTCCCTTGCTTCCCCTGAAGAAATCTTCTAAGTGTCGAAGTGAGTGCGTCACGGTCATCGGAAAATTGATAGCTTACCCTTTCAAGATCGATGTGAGCTTTATTCAATCTTCGGTATATGGTTAGGAGACGCCGAGCAGCTTCCTCTAATCCTTTTACCCTCTCCATAGTTTTGAGTTCGGGAAAGATATCGGAAGAGTTTTCCAACCGCGAAGTGAGTCTGGAAACTAACTTCTCTTTTTCACGATCGGTTAAACGCAAGCGTGAAGTTGCGTTTTTTAAAACCTGTACTATGTAAAATTTTACGAAATCCAAATTAATAGACGTATTTTCTTGGTACTCTCTTCGTTATGGATGTGCAGACTTCATAAGGTATGGTGTTTATTAATCTGCTAATATCAGCAGCATCAAATTTTTGCTGGTCGTTTGACCCGATTAAAATTACTTCATCCTCTGTAGTCACCAAGTCATCACCCAAGTCAATCATAATTTGATCCATGCAAACCCGACCAATAACATTGTATAATTTATTTTTAATAAATGCTTTTCCCTTATTTGATAGCAATCGATTATAACCATCAGCATAACCGATTGGCAGTGTTGCAATGTTTGTTCTCTTCTTCGCTTTGAAGATCCTTCCATAACTGATAGTCGTACCTTTGGTGACTGTTTTCAGGAATGAAATTTTTGTTTTGAGAGACATCACGGGTTTTAATTTAATACTCTCGGAAGTCTCTTCCGATGGATAGTACCCGTACAAAGAAATTCCTGGTCTAACCATATCAAAATATGCTTCGGGTATGTCTAAAATTGCACCGCTGTTGGCAGTATGAAAATATTTAATTGTTGGTATTTCCTTTTTCGCGAAAACTCTTATCCTTTCAAATCTTTCTAACTGTGTATACGCAAAGCTTTTATCTTTAGAATCAGAAGTAGCGAAATGCGTATAAATTCCTTCTAAAAATAAATCATTTTCGTTTTTTATCCAATGAATATAATCACTTGCTTCAGCATGATTCACACCTACCCGCCCCATCCCGGTATCAATCTCTAGATGAAATTTACCAATTATTTTTAGCCGTTTACATACATTTGAGAATTTTTTAATTTGATCAATCTCATAGAAAGTTGGAGTTATGTTATTTCTTAATACGACTCGAAAATATCTAGGATCAATTGTACCGAAAACCAATATTTTTTCTTTTCTGAATGCTTGACGAAATTCCATTGCTTCTTCAAGAAGCGCCACTCCATAATAGTGCGGTTGAGGATTCAGCTTCCGGAGAGACTTAACGCATTCAATCATTCCATGTCCGTAAGCATCCGCTTTTACAACTGGCATGATTGCAACTTTCTTTCCAACTTTTTTAGCTATTGAAAGATAATTATACCTGAGATTTGATAAGTTGATTTCAGCGTAAGTTGGTCTCATCTGTACAAATATACGAATCTAATTTTTCACTTCGTAAAATTGGTTGTTGTGCAGGTCTATAGATTGAAGTTCAGAGTTTTTAGTTAATAATTCATCATTCGATGTTTGAGATTCAATATTCTAACTTCATGTTTGTATTTACGATTCACTCCGTCAGCTGACGGATCACGATTAACGATTCACAACATCACAAATTGAGTTCGAATAATTTTTCAATTTTGATATTCTAATCGGTTTTTATAATTTCAATCCAACCTTTTACATTTGAAAGTTCAGAATGAAGCAGCACGAAAAAACGAGTGAAGGATTGATTAGAGGATTAACTGTTACAGCAGCCACAATGCTTGTAGTTGGTTCAATGATCGGCTCCGGGGTTTTCCGAAAGCCAGCTAGTATGGCTGAGCAACTTATGTCGCCTGAATTAATGATTCTCGCTTGGGTTGTCGCTGGTATTTTCACACTGATCGGTGCTTTAACAAATGCCGAAATCGCAGGTATGATCGATGCAACAGGCGGGCAATACAAATATTTCAGAGCGATGTTTGGAGATTTTATTGCTTTCATTTATGGGTGGTCAATTCTCGCTGTCATTCAAACCGGAAGCCAAGCATCAATTGCGGTTGTTTTCTCGGAGTATCTTGGTTATTTCTTCAAGTACCCTCAATTCTCCGAAGAGATCCAGAAATTTTCAATCTATGTTCCTCTTGTCGGAAATATTTATCCACTGCAGGATTTCGGAACAAAAGCTATTGCAATATTGTGCTTACTTTTTCTGACGGGGATTAACTATATCGGTGTTGTTTTCGGAGGGAGTGTTCAAACCGTAGTTACCTTCGTGAAAATTGCCTCAATTCTAATTCTTGCCGCTTTAGCATTTAGTTTTGGAAGCGGAGATATATCGAACGTTTACACAGGATTTGTAACTAAGCATGGTGGCGATGTCAACATGATCTCAATGTTTGGACTCGCACTTGCGGGTGCTTTCTGGGCTTACGACGGTTGGAATAACGTAACATTTGTAGCGGGTGAGGTTAAAGATCCGAAACGAAATGTGCCCCGTGCTTTGTTTGTTGGTACACTCATGGTTATGATAGTCTATATAATCATTAATCTTGCTTACCTTTATGTAATTCCTGTTGAAGAAATTGCCAAGTCTCCGCTCGTAGGTGCAACAGTTGCAGAAATAATTTTCGGGCCGATTGGTGGAGCGATCATCTCGATTGCAATTGTTATTTCGACTTTCGGTGCAGTGAATGGAAGTATTCTCGCAACTGCACGGGTGAATTTTGCAATGGCTCGTGACAATATGTTTTTTAAGAAACTCGGCGAGTCACACCCGAAATATATGACGCCGGGTAATTCACTAATTGTTCAGGGTATTTGGTCGAGTATTTTAACTCTAACAGGTACTTTCGATACGATCACTGACTATGTTATTTTTGCTTCCTGGTTGTTTTATGGATTGGGAGCATACGGAGTTTTCGTTTTGAGAAAGAAGATGCCCAATACTCCGCGTCCCTATAAAGTAATCGGATATCCTGTACTGCCTGCAATTTTCGTGGGCTTCTCCATTCTCTTCGTAGGAAATACGATAATTTCTGATACCAGCAATGCAATGATGGGCTTGATACTCGTTTCACTCGGTGTTCCATTTTATATTTATTGGAAATACATCGGAAGAAAAAGAAACCAATAAAACTTATGAAGAAAATTTTCTTAATCGATGCAATGGCAATGGCTTACAAGGCTTACTTCGCATTTATCAATCGACCTTTACGAAACAGCAAAGGTCAGAATACAAGTGCTGTATATGGTTTTTTTTCCTCGCTTTTAAAAATTCTTGAGAAAGAGAAACCTGATTATCTCGCCGTAGCTTTTGATTTAAAGGATAAAACTTTCAGGCACGAAAAATTTCCAGAGTATAAAGCAACCCGCCAGGAGATGCCTGAAGAGATGATCTACCAGATTGACTACATCAAACAAATTCTTGAAGCGATGGATGTGGCAATGCTCTCGATGCCAGGCTTCGAAGCTGATGATATAATTGGAACACTTGTCCATAAACTCAAACAAAATAATTTTGAGATTTACCTTGTAACTCCTGATAAAGATTATTTCCAGCTTATTAACGATCAAACTTTCATCTATAAGCCTGCAAAAAGTATGGAGGATGCAGAATTAATCGATAAGAATAAGTTATTAGAAAAAATGGAGTTAAGTCCTTCTCAGATAATTGATTTCCTGGCATTGACCGGTGACAGCTCGGATAATATCCCCGGTGTAAAAGGAATTGGCGAGAAAACTGCTCTGGAACTCTTAAAAGAATTTCAGACTCTTGATAACATTTATAAAGATACTTCAAAAGTTACTAAAGCAAATGTGAGAAAAAAATTAGAGGAGCAAAAAGAATCTGCGTACTTATCAAAAGAATTGGTAACGATAAATCTTGAAACACCAATTTCCTTCCAGCTTGAAGATTTTACTGTTAAAAAATCGAACTTAAGAGCAGTGGACAATATTCTTAATGAATTAGAAATTAGGTCCCTAAAAAAACGAATACATGCGTTATATGATCTTCCGGCCCACCTGCCTCTTAGTGATAAATTTGGCGGGCAGGAAGAATCGTTGTTCATTGAAGAAGGAAGTGTTTCTGCGGATGAATTGAGTGACCAATTAAATTTCGATGCGCAAACAGTCAAGTATCATCTAATACAAACTGAAAATGAGTTACAAACATTAATCGGAAAAATTAATCGAGCTAAGAAATTTGTTTTTGATACTGAAACCAATAATTTGAATGCAATCGATGCTCGGTTGGTAGGCATTTCATTTTGTGTATCAGAAAAAGAAGCTTATTTCATTAAGTTTGAAAGACATACGGAACTTCCTCTCAATTCCGTTTTGCTGGATTTATTGAAACCAATTTTTGCTGATGAGAAGATTCTCAAGATTGGTCAGAACCTAAAATACGACATGACAGTTCTGAAAAAATATGGAATTAAAGTTGAAGGTCCCCTCTTCGACACGATGGTAGCCTCGTACATTATCAATTCAAGTGCTCCCAATAATCTCGATGAACTTGCCATCAGACATTTGAATTATTCAACAATAAAATTAACCGAATTGATCGGTGCTAAAAAAAATCCGGAGCTAATGTGGGATGCACCGATTGATCTTCTGAAAAATTACTCATGTGAGGATGCTGATATTACTTTTCGTCTCTATAATAAATTAAGCGATGAACTTGAGAAACATAAGCTCACGGAACTTTGTGAAAAAATTGAATTTCCACTTGTTAAAACTCTCACAAATATGGAATTAACAGGTGTACAGATAGACTGTGATGAACTTGCCGTTCAGCAAAAAGAGATAGAACATCTTTTGGAGCTTAATGAAACTGAAATATTCAAGCAGTCAAAAGAAAAATTCAATATCAACTCGCCTAAGCAGCTTCAGGAAATTCTTTTCAACAAGCTCAAACTCGAAGCCGTAAAAAAAACAAAGACTGGTTTTTCAACTGACATACAAGCGTTGGAACAAATCAGGTATTCACATCCAATTATAGAAAATATAATTGGTTACAGACAATTGAGTAAACTGAAAAACACTGATATCGAAGCACTTCCAAAGATTGTTAATCCAACTACCGGGAGAATACATACATCCTATAATCAGACAGTTACGGCAACAGGACGACTTTCAAGTGCAGATCCAAATTTGCAGAACATTCCGATCAGAACCGAGCTTGGAAGAGAGATACGGAAAGCATTCACCGCTCCGGATAAAAATTGGTTGATTCTAAGTGCCGATTATTCTCAAATCGAATTGCGGATAATGGCGCATATCTGCGAAGATAAAAACTTAATTGCAGCATTTGAAAACGATCTTGATATCCATACAAACACTGCTTCACTCATTTACAATTGTTCAATTAAGGATGTAACACCTGAAATGCGGCGCAAAGCTAAAGAAGTGAACTTCGGAATCCTTTATGGAATAGGAGCTTATGGTTTGAAAGTGAGATTAGGTATTGCCCAATCCGAAGCCAAAGAAATCATAGATAAATATTTTAAGAAATATCCTAAAGTTCAGGAATATCTGGATTCTACAATCGAATTTGCGAGAAAGAACGGCTTCGTTGAAACGTTGATGAAACGGAGAAGATATCTACCAAATATCAATTCAAAGAATTTTTCTGTCCGTTCATTTGAGGAGCGTGCCGCGATTAATATGCCGATACAGGGAACCGCCGCTGATATGATTAAGATCGCTATGAATAACATTGATCGTGAATTCGAAAATCAAAAAGTAAAATCAAAAATGATAATGCAAGTTCACGACGAATTGGTTTTTGAAGTTCACAAATCTGAGTTAGATAAAGTAAAGAAACTCATTGAAACAAAAATGGTTGACGCAATCCCGCTCAAAGTTCCGGTAAAAGTCGATATCGGAGTTGGTGATAATTGGTTGGATGCGCATTAAGATTTTGCGAATGCATCCACCTAGGAAATGAATTGGATTGAGAATTTTTTTTGAGATAATAAACGTGTGCACAAACCATGCCGTCCCGCGTACCAATAGAGTGAACCATTTCACTGTAGAAAGATGGATTGAGTGAGCACCCGCCTTCGGCGGGATTCAATATCAAAAAGTGAACCCGCCGAGGCGGGTGGTTACGTTTGCTCACTGAGATCGAATTTTGTAAATTAAAATATGCTAATCGAATCAAATACACTTCCAATGTTCAAAGGACCGGAAGTCAAATCTGACTTTGATTTTAGCGCTCAAATTGTTTTACATTGTGGTGATACACTTGAATTTCTTAAAACTGTACCAAACAACACTGCGAAGTTAATCGTAACATCTCCGCCTTACAACCTCGGCAAAGAGTATGAAAATAAGACTTCAATCAGCACCTATTTAGCTTTCCAAGACCAAGTAATTGAGCAACTTCTTTGCAAATTAAGACCCGATGGAAGTATTTGTTGGCAAGTCGGTAACTTTGTCGAAAACTCAGAAGTATTTCCACTTGACATTCTATACTATAACCATTTTAAGAAGCATGGAATGAAGCTTCGGAACCGCATCATTTGGCGTTTCAATCACGGCTTACATGCCAGCAAGCGATTATCGGGACGCTATGAAACAATTCTCTGGTTCACAAAGTCGGACAACTACACATTCAACTTAGATTCTGTTCGTGTTCCATCAAAATATCCAGGTAAAAGACATTTCAAAGGGCCGAAACGTGGGTTGCCTTCGGGAAATCCGCTCGGCAAGAATCCGTCGGATGTCTGGGAATTAGTTGCTAAGGATTGGGATGAAGAACTTTGGGACATTCCCAACGTGAAAGCAAATCATCCAGAAAAAACAATTCATCCCTGCCAGTATCCGATTGAACTTATCGAACGATGTGTGCTTGCATTGACCAACGAAGATGACTGGGTTCTAGATCCATATTGTGGTGTTGGTTCTGCGCTCATCGCTGCATTAAAGCACAATCGAAAAGCCGCTGGCGTTGACAAAGAACAAGAATACATTACAATTGCAAAGCATAGAATCGAAGACTTCTATAATGGAAAACTCAAAATCAGACCGCTTGGAAAGCCCGTGTTCGAACCAACAGGTAAAGAAAAAATATCAAAGATTCCACCTGAGTGGGAAGATAATGGAAGTGGAGACACAAAATGAAAATTGTTGGTATCTACTCTTTCAAAAACGGAAAAGAAATTATTGACAAAAAGTATCCTCAATTGCTCAAAGAAGTTGAAATAGTAATCGGTAAAATCAGCGCTAAGAAAGCTAAAACCAAGAAGAGCAAAGAGAAAACGATGCCGGGAAAAATGCTTTTCAATCCCAAAGCATTGAACAAATCTTTCAAGAACGAGTTTACCAAGTTTGGTTGGCAGGATCATAGAGTTCCATGCGAATATCCTACTCAATATTACACTCAAGGTTTTAACCCTCCAAAGCTCAACAAAGGTGCATTTCGAGAAATGGATTTCATCAAAGAGAAACTTGGAATAGAAGTCCAGTTCGGTAAATATGCTTTTATGGTGTACAATGTTTGCGCGAAAATGACAATCTTCAATAAGCTCGGATACATAGATACTGGAATAGAGATTGTGCCCATAAAGAAATTTGCCGACCAAATGTCAACAGGCGTTTCATATTTCGAGCAGTTCGTTTGGGACTTGGAACACCGTGGTGTATCTGATATCGACATACCCGTTCTAATTCTCGGCATTGACAAATAAGTTTTAGGGCAAATGGCATTTAGCGTTTTGACTAACAATGCAGTGCTTTTGTGAACAATCAAATGACAAATTTCTTGTGAGCAAAAACCATTGAGCGACCACTGCTGTCATTTATCAATGAGGGAGCGTCGTGGTGCGGCGTGTTATGCGCCGGGCAGCCGGTGGAAAAAATATCCGCAATACTTACACTAACCTTTGTCATCATCGTCGAGAATAGCGCGTGCGTTAATCCATTGCTTGTAGTCACTGTAATCGTACATATCAACAATACTAGTCAAGGTATTGTATGCTGCAATCCAGATGTGCAGTTTGGGATTGCATC
>JAHJVF010000229.1 GCA_018828505.1 Bacteroidota bacterium
CTTGCAAATGATAATTTCGGACTAATAAATAAATATTTCACACCAACTTTTTATTTTACGATTCAAAGAAATTCAATGGAAATTTGAGAAGTGTCCAATTATCACGGTATTATTCATTTGCCTAAACTTTTTATAATAAATATATTAACCTAAAATTTTTACGGAATGACACAAATCGATTATAATCACTTAGCTCAAAAAGCTGTTGAATCAAAAAAGTTCGCCCATCCTCCCTATTCCAATTTTCATGTTGGTGCTGCACTCCTTACCGAGAGCGGTGAAATCTATTCAGGCTGCAATGTTGAAAATAGTTCATTCGGACTTACGATTTGTGCGGAAAGAGTCGCAGTGTTCAAAGCATACTCCGAAGGAATACGAAAATTCAAAGCAATCGCTGTTGCTTCAGATGATCAGAATTTCTGTCCCCCATGCGGTGCGTGCCGCCAGGTTTTAATGGACTTATGCGGTGATATTGATTTTATCATGGTAGATGGCAAAATGCAAACCAAAGTATTTAAACTCTCCGAATTGCTTCCCTATGCTTTTGGAGATGAAAACTTAAAGAGTAAATGATATGAATGAATTTTTACAACATCAATTACCGAATAAAACCGGCTGGATAGAAGTAATTGCCGGCTGTATGTTCAGCGGTAAAACCGAAGAGCTCATTCGAAGGTGCCGCCGTGCTAAGATCGCAAAACAGAAAGTGATCGTCTTCAAACCTAAGATCGATGACCGTTACGCTGAAAAAGAAATCGTTTCGCATTCTGAACAATCTCTTCCGTCCGAAGTAATTCAAGATGCATCGGAAATACTAAAGTTAGCACAAGATGCTCAAGTGATCGGGATCGATGAAGCACAGTTCTTCAATTCAGAATTAGTTGAGATTGTTAATACACTTGCAGATCAGGGTAAGCGGGTAATTATTGCCGGATTAGATCAGGATTACCGCGGAGTTCCTTTCGAACCAATGCCTCAACTTCTCGCGATTGCGGAGTACATCACAAAAACTTTGGCGATATGTGTCGTTTGCGGAAATCCTGCCGATCGAACACAGCGTACAATTGCCAGCAAAGACCGGGTCGTAGTTGGTGCAGCAAATTACTATGAAGCTCGCTGCAGAAAATGTCACACTATATATGGTGAATAAGTTATGAATCTACTTGCTGTATTGAATGGATTGCTCGGAATCGGAGTGATCATCGGAATAGCTTTCTTAATGTCGAACAATAAAAAAAGAGTCAACTGGCGGTTAGTGATCAGCGGATTTCTCATCCAATTTGTCTTTGCTATCTTTTTATTAAAGGGAGAAGCAATGGGAAAATTCTTTTCTCCGCTTGCCTGGCCAAAAGATTTTTTCGCATGGGTTAGTAATTTTTTCGTTCTTGTTCTGAATTTCACTACCGAGGGCGCGAAATTCGTATTTGGTCAATTGGCTCTTGGTCCCGGAAGTACGGAAAGTCTCGGTGTGTTTTTTGCGTTTCAAGTTTTACCGACGATCATATTTTTCGCAAGCTTGATGTCTGTCCTCTACTACCTCGGCATTATGCAGCGGGTGGTACAGGGAATGGCGTGGATTATGGCAAAGCTAATGGGGACAAGCGGCGCAGAATCTTTATCCAACTCAGCGAATATTTTCGTCGGGCAGACTGAAGCTCCATTAATGATTCGACCATTTTTGAAAGATTTAACCAATTCTGAATTGCTCACCATCATGGTTGGCGGAATGGCGACAATCGCAGGGGGTGTGATGGCAGCTTATATTCAGATGCTCAGCTCATCGTATGCTGAGACGCATAACCTACCTATTCAAGCAGCACAGTTAAAGTTTGCGACACAATTACTAGGAGCAAGTATTATGGCTGCTCCAGCGTCTTTGGCAATATCTAAAATCATCTTCCCGGAAATCGGTGAACCTGTTACTAAAGGAACAGTTAAAATAAAAGTTGAGAAAAACGCATCAAATGTAATTGAAGCCGCTGCATCTGGTGCATCTGATGGGATGAAGCTCGCGTTGAATGTTGGAGCAATGTTGATTGCTTTTATCGCCTTGATTGCGCTCGCAAATTATCTACTTGAATGGATCGGTAATTGGACCGGGTTAAGTGCTTTATTAATAGAACATTACAACCAGCCACTTAGCTTACAAATTCTATTCGGTTTGATACTTCAATTTCTTGCTTTTGCAATTGGTGTGCCCTGGCAGGAAGCAATAAATTTCGGGAGTCTCGTCGGTACTAAAATCGTGCTCAATGAGTTTGTTGCATATCTCGATATGTCTGCAATGATCCGGGATGGAAAGCTTGTTTCAGAAAAAGCAATTACGATGGCAACCTTTGCTTTATGTGGTTTTGCAAATTTCTCCTCGATTGCGATTCAGATCGGTGGTATATCCCCTCTTGCTCCCGAAAGGCGCAAAGACCTCGCTTCATTAGGGCTTCGTGCAGTTGCGGGAGGAGCGCTTGCCACATTGATGACAGCTACAATCGCGGGATTTCTCCTCTGACATGCAATTCGATTCTGAGAAAATAATTTCTTTTATTAAAGAAGAATTTGGGCTAGAAAAAGTCGAGACCTCTATCGTGCTCGGCTCAGGTCTTGGAGATTTTGCTGATCATTTGACTAAAATCAAGTCTATCAAAACCTCGGATATTCCTGGCTATCCCCATTCAACGATTATTGGTCATGCGGGTGAAATTATTCTTTGCACTTATACCGGTGTTAATATTCTCCTTTTTAAAGGAAGAATTCATCTTTATGAAGGATATGATATTTCAAAAGTTATACTTCCTACGAAAATTGCAATTAGCTTTGGTTCAAAATATTTGATAGTTACAAATGCCGCCGGTGGGATCGCCGATGAAATGCAGCCCGGCGATTTGATGGTAATCGAAGACGTATTTTTTCCACACTATAAATCAAAGTTCGTCGGACTTGGAAGTAAAAATCGTATTCTAAATAAACTTTCTTCGGATCTGATCGAGTTCGTCCTCAAGACCGGTGAACGAGAAAAGATCGATTTGAAGTCTGGCTCCTATGCATTCTCATTAGGCCCAAGTTACGAGACTCCAGCCGAAATTCAATTCCTCAAAAAAGCGGGATGTGATGCGGTCGGAATGTCCACCGTTCCCGAAATAATCTTTAGCCAGAATACAGATATGAAAGTGATTGGTATTTCCTGCATTACTAATCTTGCGGCTGGAATTTCAAAAACAAAACTAACTCATGATGAAGTGACAGAGACAGCGAACCAGGTAAAATCAAAATTTTCTAATTTATTGAAAGCGATTATTGAGAAGCTTCCGGTTTCAAATTCTTGATAAGAGTCATCAAGGCAATTGCAGCAGTTTCACTCCTCAAGCGGTTATTAGAAAGTTTTACCGGAATCGAGTTTATGCTTCTCAAAATCTTTTTCTCTTCTTCTGAGAAATCTCCCTCAGGCCCTATTGCAAGATAGATAGATTCTGTCTCGGATATTTTTTTTTGAAGTCTTAATTCACCTGGATGTTCCCCTTCAACATCTCCATGGAAAATTAAAGAATTAGACAAATTTATTTGAGTAATTATTTCATTGAAATTAGATAGTAAATGCAAATTCGGTAGAAAGTCCACATGAGATTGCTTCATTGCTGAAATTAATACTTTTTTCCATCTCGAGTTTTTATCCGATACTCTCATCGAGTTCTCGGAAACAAAGGGAATAATCTCGTGCACACCAAGCTCGGTCAATTTTTCAAGCATGAATTCAAATCGATTGGGATTTTTTAATACCGGGACAAGAAACTTGAACTGTGGTTTTTCCTTATCTAAATGAAATCGATTTAACACTCTGCAAAAAACTTGCTTCTTCTTTATTGATATAATTTCACATTCAATTATTTGTCCCTCTCCATCGGAAACTTCAATCATTTCACCGGTACTTTTTCTCATCACACTGATTATATGATGTGCTTCATCCCCCTCGACAATTATCTCCGAGTCTGAATAATTTAATGTGGGAAAATAAAATCTATTCATTAAAATGCATTGCTGATATCTAGAATAACCTGAGGAGTTAATTTTTCATCCATTCCAAAATCTAACCTTAACGTTTTGTACGGAAGTATGACAAGCGATAATCCTGTTCCAAAACCTTTGACTAATTTTTGTTTTTTCCAATTTTGCTCGTTGAACCAAATCAATCCACCATCGAAGAAAAAATGAATGTCTAATAATATATTATAGGTCAATAATTCCTTTGGTATCAAGGGCAGATCGAATTCCACAATTTGATTTTTCAAAAACGGATATCTTAACTCGACATTCGTAATGATAGAAGTATGTCCCTCAAAGTAATCATAATATCTTCCGCGAATTCTTTCATCAAAACCGATGAAGCCGTTAGCATAATTAGGAATTTCTGAACCAAACACTGAACGAACTGCATTTCTCAAACCAATGATAAATGGCTCAACTGAAATATATTTTCTGAGATCAAAAGCAGTGATGTGATAATTTATTTTCGATTCACCCAAGCCCTGTTTTTGGTATAAAAATCCGAAGTATGTCCCATCATTGGGGTAAACATTCAAATCTCTTGAATCGTATTTGTATTTAACTGCTGCATAGACATTTCGGTCGATGCCTGAGGTAGTAATCGTCCTTCCTGGAGAATATTCTGGAACTTTTACGTAATGGTATCCGGCTGTAACATTTAACTCATGAAATAAACCAAATCTTTTTCCAACGTTAATTTCCGAAAAAAATACATCCTCATCGTAATTCGTTGAATTTATTATTGACCTCTGACTCTTATTTTTTCGTGCAAAGAAGGATGTCTTTCCTTGCAGCGTTAAATGCAGTTTTTCATGCACCCATGGATGTGTGTAACCCATCGTGACCCAAGGATCGTATCCTAAAGCTCCGCCAATGAAAAGAGTTTCATTCATTCCTGTCAAATTCCTAATTGTAAGCCCCAATCCGTAAGATAATTTTTTCCAATCTCTATCTCTTATCGCAAAAATTGGTATCGGCCAGATGTACCAAGCTTCTTGAACCAATACGACTAATTGATAACTTGTATCTATCGGTACAAGCAGAAGATTTACCTGCGAGAATAGACCAAGACTTAGAATTCGGCTTTCATCGTACTTTATTAGTTCATCAGTTGCAAATGAACCTGCTTTGATCTGCATCTCACGAAGTATGACTTTCTCATTAGTTATTGCATTACCGATGACTTTTATATCGGAGATGTAATATGATACAGGAATATTGTTATCTATGTTCAACAAAGAATCGAATACCTGACCATACAAACAGTTCGAAATTAATAATAGGATCCCTATGTATTTAATATCTACCCTCACTTATTGAAGTTGACGTGTAAAATAACGGAATTATCTAATTCTTTAGGATCTGTTTTTGGGTTAAAACCCTTAACTGTTTGGTACCTTGAATCCCCCACCCTGAAGGGTGGGGTTAATTTATTGGAGAATAATAAGTTGAAATTACTACTATAACCACACTTTTTAAGGTGGGGAGTTAGTAAAGAAAAAGAAAAAATTGGCTTTAGCCCAACAAAAAAACAGAGTTTCGAGATTATCATTTTCATTTGTTCATTCTTATCACTAAAATAAATCATTTTATTAACCGCTCAACCTGGTTCACTTAATTAAAAAATATTTTACGATTCTAAAAATTACACTTACGATACTCTATCGCTATGCAATGATTCATGACAACCTGCAGACCCGCTTTTAGTGCTTTTTCTTGAGCGTGAATATTTTCGACACCTAATTGCATCCAGACTACTTTCGCACCAACTTCTATAGATTCATCGACAATTTCTTCTGCAAATTCTGAGCGGCGGAAAATATCAACAATATCAATTTTGAAAGGAACATCCTTTAAAGTTTTATATACTTTAATCCCATCAAAATCATCCTGAACAGGATTTACTCCAACAACATTATATCCTTTGCTCTTCAAAAAATTCGCTATCAATCCGGAATCTCTTCCCGGGTTATTCGATATTCCAACCACTGCGATATTCTTAGCATTTTTAAAAATTTCACAATAATTGCTCATAATCTATCCTTTATATTGTTGTTTCGTAAATACTCAGCCCGCCAATGGCGGGTCAAATTTGCCACAGACCTGCCCGTCACGTAGAACTTAATGTGGCAGGCGGGTTCACAGATTATAGAATCACTCTTTTCCAAAGGATCCTTCGGATTGTAATTTTTAATAGCTTTCTTTTTGTAACTGGTATTTTTTTTAGAATATTTCACCTGCCCGCCATATTTATAGCGGAGTGGCAGGCGGGTAAGTTTATCCGCCTGAGCAGGCTGTTGCAGATTGACCATTTTGTCATTCTGAACGGAACGAAGTGAAGTGAAGAATCTCTTTTTTTAACATTTTGAGACTCTTCGTTTCACTCAGAGTGACCAATCCTTAGTTTTGCAACAGCCTGCTGAGGTGGACTGTGGCGTTTTATTTTTGTTGCTGAGTAGTTACGTTGTTTCTTCATATGAACTGATCGGTTCACAACTGCAGACAAGATTTCTATCACCATAAGCATTATTAACGCGACCCACGTATGGCCAGAATTTATTTTTTTTTGTCCACTCAGCTGGAAATGCAGCTTTCTCCCTCGAGTAACTATGATTCCAATTATCAGATATAACTTCGAGTGCTGTGTGGGGTGCATTCTTCAATACATTATCAATCTTATCAGCTTTGCCTGTTTCGATATCATTTATTTCTTCTCTGATCATTATCATTGCATCACAAAAACGGTCAAGCTCATACTTACTCTCACTCTCGGTTGGCTCTACCATGAATGTCCCCGCAACAGGAAAAGAGACTGTCGGTGAATGGAATCCGTAATCCATCAATCTCTTAGCAATATCTTCTACATCAATATTTGCTGACGTTTTAAACTCACGCATATCAAATATTAATTCATGGGCGACTCTTCCCTTCACACCGGCATAAAGCACTTTATAATATTTTTCAAGTCGTGCTTTTATGTAGTTCGCATTTAGGATTGCAGCTTGAGTTGCTTTGATCAGACCGCCGCCCCCCATCATCTTAATATACGCATGGGAAATGATGAGAATACTTGCACTTCCCCAAGGTGCAGCAGAAATAGAACTGATTCCTTTTTCTCCTCCGACATTAATTATCGGATGAGCCGGCAGGAATGGTTCTAGATGTTCAGCTACTGCAATCGGTCCCATACCGGGTCCGCCGCCGCCGTGCGGAATTGCAAATGTCTTGTGAAGATTTAAATGACAAACATCTGCACCGATGAGATGTGGAGTTGTTAATCCAAGCTGGGCATTCAGATTCGCTCCATCCATATAAACCTGTCCGCCGTTATCATGAATTATTTTACAGATGTCGCTAATATTCTCTTCAAAAACTCCGTGAGTAGAAGGATAGGTTACCATTAACGAAGAGAGATTTTCTTTATGAAGTTCCGCTTTCGCTTTCAAATCATTAGCATCAATATTTCCTGCATCGTCACACTTCACCACAACAACTTTCATTCCTGCCATTACCGCACTGGCTGGATTTGTTCCGTGTGCTGATGAGGGTATTAAAACAACATTTCGGTTAGATTGACCTAAACTGTGATGGTAAGCTCGTATAACCATTAATCCGGCAAACTCACCTTGAGCTCCCGAATTTGGCTGCAATGATACCGCCGCAAAACCCGTAATCTTTGCAAGATCATCTTCTAACTCTTTAATGATCTGCTGATATCCTTCAGTTTGATCTTTGGGAACAAATGGATGGATGTTTGCGAATTCCGGAAAAGTTATTCCCATCATTTCCGCTGCTGCGTTTAATTTCATCGTACACGAGCCAAGCGGTATCATTGATGTCGTTAACGATAAGTCACGATTCTCAAGACTCTTTATGTACCGCAGTAATTCCGTCTCCGAATGATAAGAATTAAAAACTTTTTGACTCAGATAGCTGCTTGTGCGTTTGAGCTTCTCGGGATAATTCAGTTCGACATTAGCCGCAAGTCTATCGAAATCTGTTGAGAGAGTTCTCCCGAGCACTTCTTCAAACAGATTCAAAATCTCTTTAACATCATTGAGAGAAGTTGTCTCATCCAATGAAATTCCGATTGAGCCGTCATCAAAGTATCTGAAATTACTTTTATTCTTTATTGCAGTTTTTCGTAGCTGTTCTAATTTTGCAGCTTCTTTACTAAAATCAATTACAAGAGTATCAAAGTAGAGGTCATTTGTTTGTTTTACATTCAACTCCTTCAATGACAAATCGAGGATTTTAGTCAACTTATGAATTCTTTCAGCGATCTTCCGAATTCTTTCGGGACCATGATAGACTGCATACATTCCAGCCATAATCGCAAGAAGCACTTGTGCCGTACAAATATTGCTTGTAGCTTTTTCTCTTTTGATATGCTGTTCGCGTGTCTGCAAAGCCATTCGCAGTGCGGTTCTGCCGTGAACATCTATTGACGCACCGATGATTCTACCCGGAATGATTCGTTTGAACTCCTCTTTGCAAGAAAAATAAGCTGCATGCGGACCGCCATAACCCATCGGAACACCAAATCGTTGAGTCGAACCTACAACAATATCGGCACCAAATTCACCAGGAGGGGTGAACAGCGCTAAACTAAAAATATCTGCGGCAACTATTTTATTAATGCTAAGAGAATCCGCCTGTTTAAAAAAGTTGGAATAATCATTTACCGAACCCTTACCCGACGGATATTGAACTAACAGACCAAATACATTTTCATCTAATTGAAAATCAGAATAATTGCCGGTTACAATTTCTATCCCATGAGGAACTGCACGGGTTTTCAAAACATTCAGCGTCTGCGGGAAGACATCATTATCCACGAAAAACTTATTTGCATTTTTTTTAGTCGCTCGAGTGTAAGCATAGATCACACTCATCGCTTCGGCTGCGGCAGTAGCCTCATCAAGCAACGATGCATTAGCGATGGGCATTCCTGTCATTTCCATCACCATCGTTTGAAAATTTATCAGGGCTTCGAGCCGCCCCTGCGATATTTCTGCCTGATATGGAGTGTACTGCGTGTACCATCCGGGATTCTCAAGAATGTTCCGCTGAATTGCTGCGGGTAGTATCGTACCATAATATCCCATTCCGATATAGGACTTAAATACTTTGTTCTTCTGAGCTGTCTGCCGCAATTTATTGAGATATTCAAATTCGCTGAGCGGCGAATCGAGAGTTAAATTTTCTTTGAGCCGTATTTGAGCAGGTATGGTTTCTTCGATAAGCTTATCGATAGAATCAGCATTGATTTCTTTCAGCATTTCTGTGATGTCGTTCTCATTCAATCCGATGTGACGATTTACAAATTCATCAGGATGAGTAAGGGAATTCATTTGTTAGTACCTTTCGTAATCAATATGGTAAGGATTTAAGCAATTTCATTACTGAGCCTACTCTAATTTGGATTATTTTACTATGTAATTAGATTCGGCTCACAGGTCAAATATAAGAAAATTGTCCGTCAGCTGACGGATTGAGAATTTTGGAGGGGATGTGAAGAGGAATTAAAGGCTAAGGCGGACCTGCCACTTCATAGCTATTTTGTGGCGGGGGCGAAGGTTGAGGTTCGTTGTCCGTCACTGAGAGATTGTCTCAAAAGTAATATTTTCTCGATACATTTTTCTGACTCTGTCAGAAAAACACTCGAAAACCTCAATAACGAAAGGTTCTCGCCCGCCTGCCTCATCAGTCCAAGTTCGGCGGGCAGGAGTAATTCCGATTCATCGGAATGTATCGAGAGAACCATTTGAGACAGCCTCTGAAGAACATGGCAAGCACAATTTCTTTCAACACGCCTTAGTCTTAGTCTTCGCCTAAGCAACTTGACAATGCAAATGGATTTAATTAACATTGCTCAAAGTTAAGTGTGTAGTAATTAGACATTATTAAACGGTTCTCGAGTTGTCCCGACAACAAAGTAGTTTTGCAAATAGAAGTCGGGACGTATCGAGAGAAAGTTCATGGAAATTCATTTCAGAAATTACAATATTTCGACATGCTCAATAACATTTACAAGAGCGGCAAGCATCGTACCACATGCAGCGCCGGCTCAACGCTCTGTACTCGTTTATCACCAACTAAAAGGAGATCGCCATGAAAGCTCGAAGCATCATTGTTCTTCTCATTTCTTTCTTTGCATTCAATCTTGCGCAAGCGCAGGTGCAGGTGAAGCTCCAGCAGCCGCCACCAAACCAATTGCGCGCGGCTGACCTCTGGAAGCTGACTCTCAACAACACTACCCGCACAACTTACAGTATCAGACTGGAAGGAACGCTTGATGAAGCGGGCGAGGGGCGGGTTGCCACAGGCAACTCCGGTATTATTAGTTTGCCTCCCGGCAGAAAATCCATCACCTACGACGATGTGAAGCGAGGCGGCAGCGTGAATTTCAAGTCCGGCAAATGGCAGGAAGCGTTCACACGCACGGGCAACGCACCGAGCGGTGACTACACCATCTGCATTTATGTGAAGAGTGAAGTGGACGAAGAACTCGGAAGAGATTGCATTCAGCAACGTGTGGAAATCATGTCCGGCCCGATACTCGTCTCTCCTGCCGACGGCGAAACAATCCCCGAAGGACAGGTGCCGATATTCACCTGGCTTTCTCCGACGCCTGCACCTCGGGATGTAAATTACTCCTTGAAAATTGTTGAGGTGTTGGGTGATCAGTCTCCGAATGAGGCGATGCAAAGAAATACTGCGTGGTTTGAGAGGAGAGACATTCGCACAACGACTTTGCAGTATCCGGTTGGAGCAAGGAAGTTCGAGAGCGGGAAAAAGTATGCATGGAAGGTATCCGCCGTAAGTGGAAGGGATGTTGTTATTGAAAGTGTGGAGGTTTTCTCCTTCGCTCTTGGGAAAGAAATAGAAATAGACAAGAAAGTAACAATTAAACTTATCTCGCCTACGGAAGAACGACCAGCGCAAAACAATAGACCAACATTCGAGTGGAAGACAGAACCGGCTATCGAAGGAATCACATACACGATCGTAGTAAGAGAGATAGAAGAAGGAGTTGACCCTGAAAGCGGGAAAATACTTTTTGAGCGAAGCGGTATCCGTGAAACTATCTTACGGTATCCTGCTGAAATACCAGCGCTGGATACAGCAAAAGTCTATGTATGGAAAGTCACCGGCATCAAGGATGGTAAGGTGGTAGCTGTTAGTCAATTGTTGCCCATTCCGTGGCCGTGGTACATATGCTGGCTTATTCCTAATCCGCCGACTCAGAAAATTTGTTTGGGTTCCACACCTCAGTTGTGTGCATGGGCTATAATGTTTGGTACTGGTATCAGTGGGCCTTACACTTGGAGTCTTACAGATCCGAATGGTCCGCCTCAGACCGGCAGCTCTCCGGCAGGGTGGTTCGCGTTGATCTGCGTTTCACCAACGATGCCCACCACTCCGGGAGTTTATACATACACACTTACCGTAACGAGAGGAACCTGTACGCGTACAGTTACATTTACAGTGAATGTTTACCCAAATCTCACTGCCGCCGTACTGGACTATCCTTCGGGCAATCCGATAACCGACCTGTGCTGGGGAGACGATGCAACCGTCAATATGAATGGTGTGCCACCCGGATGTAGTGTCACTTGGTATTACAGGGACCTTCCGATCTCAACTTGGACTCTTCTTGGCACTGGTAACCCTTATAACACAAATCAAATTAAACCAACATGTTCACCAGGACAACCCTTTGTAATCCGAGAGTTTAAGGGAAAAGTTAGTTGCACGAACATGCCTACGCCCTGGCCTACGAGCTGCCCTGATGATAAAATAGTTTCACTGCAGGTGTGGTGTCCAACTCAGCCCGGTACTATTTCTGTCTCGCCAGGGACACAGATTTGCAGTAATAATAACTACCCCGTTAACGTAACCTCGACTGTTACAGGTTATGTGGGCACTATCTTAGGGTGGACAGTCAACAATAGCCCAATACCTAACTCAGCCGGACAATCTACTATTACTTACAGTATCACATCAGCGGGAAATTATACATTTTGTGTTCAAGTGAAGAATGGTACATGTCAACAACAACAAGCTTGTATCCTTGTTAAGGTGGAAGACCCCATCACTGCACAAATAACGAGCAACAAGAGCGAGGTCTGTTGGGGAAAAGATGCACAACTTACACTTACCCATAATGGACCGCCAGGTACTCAGGTTCAGTGGCAATATCAGATCAATTGCGCACCGCCCTGGATCACGACAGGAAATACTGGCACTGTCCAAAACACGAATGAGCTGTTCGGTCCTTCTTACCCGGGTATTAACCCGCCGCAAAATCCTCCGTGTGTCCCTGATAAGATCTGCTGGCGGGCTATTGTGTCATCGCCTACCGGTATATGTCCGCCAACTGTTACAGCACCTTTAACCATCAATGTCATTCAGCCCCCAACTAAACCCACCATTTCGCCCCCGGGCCCACTTGTGAAATGTCCCAACACTTCGGTCACGCTTACAGCATCAACCCCAGCTTGCGGAACACCGCCCTTTACCTACCAGTGGTATCTTAACGGGCTTCCTGTTGCTGCGGGTCAGACCATCCAGGCGACCCAGCCGGGAAATTACTTCGTGGTGGTTTACAACAAAAACAACTGTGACTCCGCACAATCAAAGAACACGGTAACGGTTAGGGACTGCAGCACAAAAGTTGTGATACAAGGTCCGTGTACCTGCTCTTCCGGCACTGCAATTACTTTGACCGCCATTCCTACATCCTTTGTTGTGCCTCCGGGTCCTCCCGGAAACTGTGGTCCACCCTACACCTACTTATGGTCAACCGGTGCCACAACCCAGTCCATTATCATCCCATGTCCGCAACAGACCACAACCCTCTGGGTTGAGGTCACCAATGCGATGGGTTGCAAAACAAAGGTTTATCACACAATTAAAAGATGTCCATAACAAGGAGGTATACAACCATGAAAACGAACATGAAAACACTCGGCGTAATTTCAATGTTTGTAGTGTCGCTTGTCATGACTGTCCTACCAACACATGGTCAGGATAAATTTCGGGTGGAGCCGGGTGAGAAGCAGACTAACCCTGAATTCATCCAACGATTGGCAGACCCCGAGCTAAACCCCGAACTTGCACGGAGAATACCAGACCCAACGGCAAGATTGAAAGAAGCTCAAACTCTTGCCACTGGCTTTTGCCAGAACTTTACAACAAGCGTCTCCGTTGTCAGCACTGCTCAGGGGTGCTTCATAGATGTAACCTACTCCAATACATACACCTATGTTGCAAGTACTACTAATGCTTGCAACCTCCCTCACGGTCTCTATGTTGAGGTTTGTCCTCAAGCACAAATCCAGTCCGCGACGGTTATCTCAGGAGCATGGCTTAGCGGGTTAACCCCAGTACTCAGTACTAATTATGTGTATTGGGTGAAAAGTTGTCCAATAGCTGGCAACAATTACAACAATAGAATTCCCTCGGGCCAGATGTTGACAGTTAGGATAAAGTTGGCCAACGGATTCTGTCCGGGTAGTTGCGCAGTGACGGTAAAAGAAATGACCGGCGCGCCATATCCCCAATTTAATTGGTGGTCTTGTCAGCAATTCCACACTATTACAACACCGGTGGTAAATTATTCCATCGGTCTAGACACATCTGTTTGCACGGGCAGCGCGTTCACTATTAGTGTTGTTCCACCTCCAGGATCTACAGTCAAATGGTACAAATACACGCCCACATCACCCACTCAACCCTGCCCTCCCGTACTTTGTCCTATCGGACCGCCATGGGTTTTAGCTCAGACCGGTGGAAACACATACAACACCAATATCTTGACCCAGACAACTTGTTACGTGGCTGTGGTTGAGTTAGGTTGTGGTGTTTGGGTGTCTAATGTTAAAAGGGTTGATGTTTGCCCAGGACCGCCCAGCAACCAAATAACTGCAACAGGTCCACCAACCACGCTAATTAACAATGTTCCTCATGCCTGTACCAGCTGGTCAGGTCAACTTTGCTTGACTCCATCAACATTCCCTTGCCCAACAACAATTGTGAGGTGGGAGAGAAGAACAAAAGCTCTCACCTATCCGAGCGCCTGTAACCCAGTATGGGGAGCGCCCTCCGCATGGTTTCCAATTCCGAACTCTGCAGGGCAGACGTGCATTAACACTGGAAATTTGACAGCTACTGCCTGTCAAACGCAGTACGAATTCAGGGCAGTATTACAAAACTCCTGCGGTCTCTCATATCCATCTTACACCATTGTCATTGACCGGCCTCCAGTTCCGGGAAATATTACCGCTAATCCTCTTCCACCGCTGTGCTTTGATAAGGCAACGAAGTTGACCTATTCTACCACATGCGCGGAGGTGGTAGAGTGGGAAAAGAGGGAGGAACTTAGCCCCTGTACGAATACTTGGGGGCCTTGGAGTGTGGAGTCCGGGTCACAAGGTACATGTGTATGGTGGACGAATAATTTGCTAAAGACCACACAGTACAGGGTAAAAGTTAAGAACGGAGCGTGTCCATCGGTTTATTCTCCAGTCTATACTGTCACGGTGAAACCAAAACTTGGAGTTACTATTACAGCAAACAAGACCGTCTTGTGTCCACCCGGACCGGTGATATTAACGGCTCAAACAACCTATGGACCACCGTGCAATTATCCTGTTAGCTATCAATGGTATCGAGATGGTCTGCCGATTGCCGGTGCAACAGGTTCAACTTATTCTCCCACAACCGGTGGAAATTATTATGTGGTAGTTTCTGAAACCTGCGGAAAGGCAACATCTAATGTTATTACAGTATGTGGTAGACCGCAGTTAGTCATAGAGGCACCCTGCTGTGTATGTCCGGGGGAAACAGTTACGGTAAATGCTGTAGTTGTTTGGACTCCACAAAACTGCCCAGCTCCATCCTGCACATACTTATGGAATACGGGGGCTACGACGCCAAGCATCAGCGTGACCTCGCCGGGGACTTATACAGTAACGGTTAACTGCGGAACTTGCCCCCCAATGACACAAAGCGTGATTATACAGCCTTGTCTTTAATGAGGTACTAAATATGAGAAATGTAAAACAACAATAAACAAGAAAGGAGGTAAGAACAATGAAATACATCAAGGCGGTTACTGCTGCGCTCTTGTTCTTTCTTCTCAACCAAGTAGGAGTATTCGCCCAAGTCACCGTCATCCTCCAACAGCCGCCGCCCTACCAATTCAAGGTTGAGCACATGTGGAAGGTGACGCTGGTGAATCCGACGCGTACAACATTCACAGTGTCACTCCACGGCAGAGCGACGGAGACGACCGAGGGGTTGATTGTGGATGCAACATCGAGTACGTTCGCCTTGCCGCCCGGCACGAAGATGATCAACCCGCGTGAGCTGGTTCCCATCAACATCAGAGAGGCGAACCCGAGATACAGGGATGTTGTGAAGAACATCGGCGGCGTGCCGACCGGGGACTATGAGATCTGCGTCTCCGTTATCAACTCGGCAGATGGACTGGAGATCGGAACGGGGTGCGTCTCCGTGCAGGTGCAGAACCTGACACAGGTAGAACTCCTTGGCCCCGAGATGGGGGCTACGTTCTCCCTACACGGCGGACTTGATGAAGTGTGGGATCAGCCTTCATTGATAGCTCCGGTTGCAATCAACAAAGGATTGCGGTTCATGATCTCCAAAGGATCTGATGGTTCGTCAACGGCCTATAGGATGGGCGACCCAGTCCCCGGTGTTGACATTAATTTGGAGCAGATACCCGGCGGGATAAAGATTCCCGTGAAGGATTGGGATGATTACATCCGTGAAGTTGGCATCAAAGAGGAAGGAATAAAATTCGCAGAGTTGAGAGTGGTGACAGATACGGATGGTTCCACCGTAGCCTATTTGATGGGTGACCCTGTCCCCGGAGTTGACATCAATTTAGAGCAGATTCCCGGCGGGAAGATTCCTGTGAAGGGAATAAATGAATACATCCGCGATGTCGGTATTAAAGAAGAAGGTGTCATGCGTCTACGCGGCATCGAAAAAGAACAAATCAAGAGGACTCAAGGTGTTGATGTTGGAATCAAAGAAGAAGGGATCAAACGAACTCAAGGTGTTGATGTCGGTATTAAGGAGGAAGTAGTCAAAAGAATCCTTGTTGCGTTAGACGATCTGGCTCAAGCTGTGGAGAATCATAACTCCTCAAGATCCAACAGAGGGAGTAAGGTTATGAAAAATGCGGGAGTACCAGACCAAATGATTGAAGAAATCCTGTCCCAAGTGGCTGTTGGGATAAAAGAGGAGCCCAAGGGGCCAAGCGCTATAAATGTCAAACTCGCACTCGCCAAGATCAAAGACGAGATCATGCTGCAAATCAGCGGCCTCAATCTCTCATCAGCACAGATGAAGTCCGTTGCCGATGCCGTTGATGTTTATATCCTTGCCTCAGTAGATTACAACTCCTCAAGGTCAAATGTCAAATTGATAATGAAGAATGCAGACGTGCCAGATGACAAGATTGAAGAAATTCTCTCCCTGTTGGAAGGAGGTCGGACTATAGGTGCCGGACAGTTGATCGAACTGTTGCGAGAGGTGGGAATCAAGGTAGAAGAAGTCAAACGAACTCAAGGCGTTGATGTCGGCATCAAAGAAGATGGGATCAGCCGGGCTCCAGTCGGCATCAAAGAGGAAGGGATCAAGCGCGCTCAAGGCGTTGATGTTGGAATCAAAGAGGAAAAAGTGAGAATTCTTTTCATAGTGGGAAAAGATGGAGATAATAAAGCCTACCGTATGGGCGACCCTGTTCCCGGAGTTGACATTAATTTGGAGCAGATACCCGGCGGGATAAAGATTCCCGTGAAGGATTGGGATGATTACATCCGTGAAGTCGGCATCAAAGAAGAAGGGATAAAATTCGCAGAATTGAGAGTGGTGACAGATACGGATGGTTCCACCGCTGCATATTTAATGGGTGACCCTGTCCCCGGAGTTGACATCAGTCTGGAACAAATACCCGGCGGCATAAAGATTCCGCTAAAGGGACCGGATGAGTACAGGCGGGTAGGCGGGAATCAAACGGAACTAGCCAAGACCAAAGAAGAATGTAAATCGGAAGGAGGAGTGTGGGTCGTAAATTCGGAAGGGAAAGGATTCTGCTACAAGACCTTACGCACAGCAGTCGGTTCGTATCTCATCTTCAACTGGCTTCCGCCAACACCTATCCCTCCCGGCATGCGCGTGACATACGGGCTCCGCATTGTCGAAATGCTTGGCAGCCAATCTCCGTACGACGCGATGCGATCAAACCCGCCCTCTTTTGAGAATAGAAACATCATCTCAACGATCTATCAATATCCGTTAGGCGCAAGGCAGTTTTCTCCGGGCAGACGATATGCCTGGAAGGTGGATGTATTCGTGAACAATGTCTTCATCTCTGAGAGTGAGATTTGGGAATTCGGGATGGCAGCGGAAGAGCAGCGTAGGAAATCCGGGTCTATTATAATATTAGATAGGGCGCAAATGTCTGATCAACAGCAGGGGCCAGTCAAGAATCGACCCATACTGCTTGCATCACTCGGTCTCGGACCGGAACTATTGCTTCTTCAGGATAGGCCTCCGGGGCAAGAATCTTCGGACAGATCCCCGCTCCAGTTTTCAGGCAACGTCCGTTTCAATACCACCTTGGCGAGCCGTGTTGCATCGTTCTCCGAACAACCGAGGAATCAATGGACGGCGGAGTTGAATCCGGTGCTCACATTCTACGGTTTGCCGTTCACCGCAAGCTTCCTTCTCTCGTCCCAGCAGGAAGCAAGTAGGCAGAGCATCAACAATTTCGGATTTAATTTCGATCTCAACCGAATGCGAGAAGATCTCACCTCGCGGCTCGAAGGAAAAATTGAAGGACTGGTAAGTTCTGCGGATCCGGAGGAACTAAACAGGTTGAGAGACCCAGGAAACCTTAAAGATAATCTTGACCGCTATGGGATGATCTCAGGAGGTGAGAAGTTTTTTATGAGTATCCGCTCATTCGGCATCGGTACGAACTATCCGTCATACTCAGAGTACACATTGAGCGGTGTCCCCGTTACCGGCGTGAACATCGAGATAAACCCCGGAATCTTCTATGCGGCATTCACAGCCTCAGCAAACCAGCGGGGGATTGATAACTCGTCATACAGCAGAAGTCTGTACGCAGGCAGAATCGGGCTTGGGAAGAAGGAAGGAACGCATCTTTACTTTACCGGACTATACGCAAAGGACGATGAGGGATCGATCAGACTCGATTCTGCTAACAATACGTTAACGCCGAAAGCCAATTACGTATTCGGCACTGAAGCGAAGCTGAATCTCTTTGGCGATATACTGTCGCTTCAAGGTGAGGGTGCTTTGGCAGTTCTGACGCGTGATACGCGTGATCCGGAGTTAGAACACAAATCCATTCCCGGTTGGGTGAAAAACCTCGTCGATCCCCGCATCAGCACGTCATTTGATTATTCCTACTCGGGGAAGCTGGCATTCAACAACGATGCTTCAGCGACCATGGTATCGTTGGGGATTAAGATGGTTGGACCAGGCTACACATCGCTCGGCGTTCCGAACTTGCGTACCGATCAGTTCGGCTACGAAGCGAAGTTTGATCAGCGTTTCTTTGAACGGAGGGTTTCAGTCGGGACATTCTTCAAACGGTATAATGACAATCTTATCAAGTGGAAGCGATCAACCACAACGACAACTGCGTATGGCGTAAACCTCGGATTCACTTTTCCTCGCATCCCGTTCTTGCGACTCTCGTACTCACCATACTCCCAGAAGAATGACGACCTCAATCCACTCAGAAAGGTAGACAACACAACTTCCGTCTACTCTGTGATGACGGGCTACTCGTATCGGCTCGGCAATCTCAATAGTTCAACTTCGTTTACGTTCTCCGGGCAGGAGGCTAAGACGGTCGGTGGCATCGGCGACTACCGCACCAACTCATTCATGGTTACCGAAGCTATCAGTCTCAACATCCCACTTTCGTTCACTGCGAGCTGGGGACTCATTCAGACTACATCTGCATTGGGTGACAGCAGGATCAACAATATCGACCTCGGAGCGAACGCACAGGTCACTGATGGCTTGTCAATTATGGGAGGTGTGAACCTTGCGTCTGAGAAAGACCGGAACAGAAGAACGGGCTTCTACGTGAGCTCGAATATTTCGCCGTTCCAGGGGATCGGCATCGACATACGGGCAGATCGGAATGTATATACAGAAGAGCAAGTAGCTTTGGGGGACTATCGTGAGTTCATTTTCAGCGCAACCTTGACAGCACGATGGTGAGGATTCTGCGCTAAATGTATGCGGTTTTGTCGCGACTGACATCGTTCAGCTCACAAGTCAAATATAATAAAAATGTGATTGAGAATTTTAGAGGTGATGTGAAGTGGAATTAAAGGCGAAGGCTGAGGTTTGCTGTCCGTCACCAACCGATCGTTGACAGCATGGGTAGTTACAATTTCTTTCAACACGCCTTAGCCTTAGTCTTCGCCTTCGCCTAATCAACTTGACATTGCAAATGGATTTAATTAACATCGCTCAAAGTTAAGTGTGTAGTAATTAGACATTATTAAACGGTTCTCGAGTTGTCCCGACAACAAAGTAGTTTTGCAAATAGAAGTCGGGACGTATCGAGAGAAAGTTCATGGAAATACAGATAATAAATTACAGTATTTCGACAGGCTCAATAACCTTTACAATAGAAATAGATTTAAGGTTGTGTTTATCGCTCTAAATATGGCTGGACCTGCCCGCCGAACTTGGACTGATGAGGCAGGCGGGAATACGCAATTGTTCGTTTTTGCAATAGTTATGCGTGATTTGAAAAAAAATGAACTACCTTTACCTTTGAGAATAATTGATTATATTTAGATGTCCCAAAAGGAATTTATAAAGCGCTTAGACAAGTTCGGACAAGAACGAATGCGAGTGAAATTGACTATCAACAAAGGAAAATTGAGCGACTTGGTGTTTCAGTATGAAAGTTTCATTGACAACCATTGGCGAGAGATAGTAAGATACGATTTAGCTCACGGTTTTTTTCATCGGGACTTTGTTTTCCCGAAAGGGAAAAAATGAGAATCGAAATATTTGATGTAAAAACAGCAGCCACCTATGCAGAGCAAGACATACAAGACAAATGGGAATTTTACAAAACAAAATACTTGAAAGAACTTAAAAAGAAATAAAATGACAAACCGAGAAACTGTTAGAAAAAATATTGGATTGACATTTGATTTTGTCAGATACCTTATTACTAATCCACAGCTTACCGAACAACTTCCGGACAAGTGTGAAATTGATTTTATTGAAAGTGACTTTTCTTCCCTTACAGACAAAGAATTGACGTCAAAAAAACTGGTGAAAGTCAATCACACTTTTGACATCATAACAAAAAGAAAACCACGCATAACAGCACATTTGCAATAGCGGGGCAGACGTGCTTCTATGACAGTTTTGTGGGTAAACAAACTTTAGTATTTCAAATCAGTCCCGATAGCTATCGGGATGGTGAAAAGCCCCGCCATCGCAAATCTGCAAAACGTTATAGACAATATCTTTTTGAGCTAACAGAAGATTATATTTCATTCAGACGATAAAAGCTTCTTTGATTTGTCCAAAGGATCTCCGAAGGAGTCTGTGACCTTCGGACAAATTGCTTTTTCGTCAATAAGTCAATTTGTTACAAGTTACGTTCATTGCTGAAGAACTCATTCATCACAACTGCAAATGCAGCTTGACAATCAAAATGTAATTATTTAGTATAGTGCGGCAAGCCGCAATGGAAGATGTTTGATGGAATATGGAAAATGGTAAAAACATCCTAACCACACAGTGGTGGCTTCGCCAAATATTTTGACATAAAAAACAAAAAGTTACATGCCAATACTATAGCTCAAAGTTAATTGGTGAATCATTGGACATTATTAAATTACTCTGGGGGAATGCAGATAAGAAATTATAGTATTCCGAAATGCTCAATAACCTTTACAAGAGAAATAGATTTAAGGTTGCGTTTATCGCTCTAAATCTGGGTGGACTTGCCCGCCCTCGGCACACTTTGGCAGACGGGCCTGCCCGCCAACCACTTCGACTGGATTTGGTAGGCGGGAATACGCAATTGTTCGTTTTTGCAATAGTTAGTTGAAATTGTAATTAAAAACTTGTTTTGCGTTCGACAAAGTGTTATAATTTTATTCAAAGAGGTATAGTATGATTAAAAAAGAAGCACTAATCA
>JAHJVF010000230.1 GCA_018828505.1 Bacteroidota bacterium
ATAAGAGTAGTTATATCCCTGTACTAAAAGATTGGATTGAAACATTACCAACATATCAAGTTCCCTGGTGGAATGACAAAAAATTGAAATTTGTTTTTAAATGATTTTGAGGGGGCTTTTTGCCTCGTAAAAATCCCTGTTGAATATAAAAAAAATCTATCGATAAGCGAATATCATTGCATAGATAATCCACAGTACCATGCTGAAACCAATCGCTAAAGCTGTCCATGCAAAAATTTTGATCGTCCGAATTACAATAGGTTGATAAGGTTCAACAAGGTGTTCTTCAAGTTGGCCCCTTTCAACAAGAGCTTCGTACTCTGCAGGCTTATCAAGTTTTAATTCTTCGACCGGCATTCGTCCAGTGAATATTACAAGATCCATCGGGAATTTTTCAGGACGAAGATGTGTGTTAAAAAAATGTATCGTGAAAATAAATCCTGTTGCAAGAAGTGCTTCGTCGCTATGAATAATAGTTGCAACATTTATAAACCAGCCGGGGAAAATCAAAGTGAAAATCTCCGGGAACCAAAGCATTGATCCTGTTGAACCGATTACAAGCATTCCCCAAAAGACTGCGAAGTAGTCAAACTTTTCCCAGTAAGTATATCTTCCATATTTAGGTCTTTCCCCTTTTCCGAGAAACCACTTAATGGAAGCAACAAACTCATGCCAATCCTTTTTGTTCAGAATCATTGAGTTTTCACCAAATATCAATTCTTTCCATGTTCCGTATTTTTTTCTTTTCAGCTTCCACAGACTAATAAGGTGAGTGATGAAAACACCGAACATAATTACAGCCGCAAATCGGTGAATAACACCTGCTGATTCAAATCCCCCAAACAATTTGGAAAGAAATGCTGCCCAGCCGGTGTAGGAAAATTTTAATGTCATCCCGGTTAAAGCCAGGCTTAAAAAACTTATGATCATCAAAATATGTAATATTCTATCTAATCTTGAGAATCGTTCAAACTGTTTTTCAGTTTTTATGGAATTGGAATCGGACATTGGCTTACCTATCTAATAAAAATATTTTCACTCAGATTTTTCTCTCTTACGTGCTTGTAATTCTCTTTTCCATTTCAGCGATCTTGGTAGCCAGAGGATTGTATGCAATCCGAAGATTACAAATGTAAATACCAACAATCCCGTCATCCCCCAGAAGGTCCAGAATAAGAATGGATATTTTTCCGGATCGTGATGAGTTGCGTGTGTTAAGTAACCTGCAAACCGTCTCGTCGCTCCAGGGTGGCACTTCTGACAAGTCTCAACAACATTTTCTCTGCTGAGGTGCGAGGCTGGATTTGAAATAGGTAAAATATCATGTGCACCATGACAATCATAGCATTTTGCAGTTTTGGTATATCCGAGCTGAGAAACTTTTCCATGATATGTATCAAAATAGGTTTTTGCGATCGATTCGTGACATCTTCCGCATTGATTCATAATTGTCAGTTTAAATCCTTCTGAATCTGCACGGATTATTTTGTGAGCAGAATGACAGTCGTTGCATGCAGGTAAATTCTTTTCTGAACCTGATACCAATTGGGAGTGAATACTCTTTTCAAATTGCTCCTCAATACCATGATGACACGTTCCGCAAGTTTTTGAAATGTTCTTCCGATTAACAGATGAAGCCGAATCGTTTGCAGGAAGTTCACTATGCGAAGTATGACAATCTGTACAGACCGCTGTAACTATCAATCCACTTTTTATTAATCCTTTACCGTGAATGCTCTCTGTATAATGATCAATGATCTCGTGTTCTTTACCTTTGTAACGAACTGCCGCTTTTTCACCTTCTCGATGACATTTGGCACATAAGCTGGGAATGTTTGTCGGAAAAATTGCCGATTTCGAATCTCTCTTACCTCTGATTCCGTGTGTTCCATGACATTCAAGACATGTTGGTGCATTCTGATCATTTTGTGCAAACAGTTTTCCATGGAGACTTGTTTGATATTGACTCACAACTTCGGTGTGACAAGAACCGCAATCGACTTTTTGTGTGACCGTTTCACATGGACGCAATTTTGATGGCGTTACTCCCGTATGGCATTGACTGCAAGCTGTTTTGATATGAGCTGAATGAGCAAGATCATCTGTTTTAACAAACATTGATCTTCCTTCTTTTGATTTAAGATTTTCTTTTTCGTGGCACCTAAGACAATCTCGATCAGCCATACCCTGATCATAAAAAACTTTTCTAACTTTATGCGGTTGATGACAATCTACGCACGCCGGAAGGATATGGAATTCTTTTTCCCATAGCTCCCCTTTAATTACCTTGCGGTGTACCTCTTCAATTTGAGTATGACACTTGGCACATGTTGCCGCTATATTTCTTCGTGCAATTGTAGACCGTGAATCTGTATGAGGGAGAATCTGATGTGCAGTATGACATGAAGTACAAGTTGCTGAAACAATCAATCCTTTTCGCAGTAGACCTTCACCGTGAATACTCTCACTGTAATTCTCCAAGATCATATCTTGATGAATATTACGCTGCCGCTGAACTGGAGTACCTTCACGGTGGCATTTCCCACAGAGAAAAGGAACTCGGAGCGGATTTGTGATCGACCTAAGATTTTTTGAACTTAAAATCTCATGAGCGCCATGACAAGATTTACACGTCGGGGCTAAAGGATCTCCTTTTAATTTTGCTTTACCGTGCAAGCAGCTTTCATATAAAGTCTGCTGTCCTTTGTGACATGAACCGCAATTTACTTTTTGTAAATTTTCCTCATGCGGAATGTCAGCTCCTTTCAAGTCGGAATGACAAGATACACATTGCAGGGTACTATGGGTTGAACTCCCTAATTTCTTTTCATCAACAAAAAGTGAAAGTGTACGATTGCCAACTTTTTTAGTCAATGTTTTATCATTGTGGCACATCATGCATTCTTCATTGTCCTGCGCAAATATTAACTTCGGGCTGCAAATAAAGACAATAGTTGTAATTGCAAATAGAAAAATCAGAATATTAAACTTCGCTTTATTCTTCAATTTCACTTTTACCGCTTTCATTTTCTTGTTGCTTAATTCTTTCGAGTTCGGCAGGATGCTCATCAGCCATCTCCTCTTCGGAAAGTGTTCCTTTAATCCATGCTAAATTCATCGGATACATATCCGGGTTGAAGATCACGAAGTAAATATGCCAAACGAGAATAGCAAGGAATGCCAGCCAGGCTTCATAATAATGAATTGTTCGGGCGATATCCCAGCCAAGCTTTGTGAAAATTCCAATGAAATAATTTTCGAACCACATAATAAAGCCTGTAATGGTCATCACCATTGTTCCCCAAACTAAAGCCCAGTATTCTGCTTTTTCGATATAGCTGAATCGATCGAGCTTAGGTTTTTCTTGAGAGAAACCCAAATTATATTTCATCACCCCTATTGCATCTTTCACATCCCGAAATTTTGGGAGTAAGTCCTTAAATAATTGTCTTCCTCTTTCAGTCGCAGCAAGGTAGAATATATGATAGACACTTGCAGCCACCATCACTACTGCCGCAGTTCTATGAAGCAGGCTGCGATAAATAAACGAATCGGGGAAAATATCATGAATATGTCTAACCCACCATGCGTCAGGAAATTGAAGCATAAATCCTGTGATAACAAGTGTAAAGAAACTAACAAGCAGACAAACGTGTTGTATTCTTTCATTCAGCGTCATTCGCAGGTAAAGCCGGCGTCCATGATGCTCAACTTTTATTAATCCTCTTTGAATCATCTTCTTTCTTTTTGCTTTTCTGAAAAAGTCAATAAGATTGTGCAGGAACATTCCACCGATCGTTGTGAAAATAATAAATAAATAGATCGTCGCAATCCAATAAAGAATAGGATCTTCTTCTCTTTCGAGCGTAACGTGAACCGCGCCTATCGCAAATAGTTCATTAGCACCCGGATGACATTTTCCGCAGGTTTGAACAATATTAGATTTATGGATCATTGAAGTTGAATCAGAAGAAGGTTTTATATTATGAATTCCATGACAGCTTGCACAGTTTGCGGCTTCCGTATCACCACCACGCATAGCTAACCCATGATAACTATCTCTGAATGTTGCAATTCTCTTTGTAGATAAACCATACTTATCAGAAAGCCTAACAGAACTATGGCACGGAGAACAAACCTGAGTTGAAACGTTTCTGAACGAAACAGGTGCTTTCGGATCTGATGGATGTAGAATATTATGTTCACCATGACAATCAGTACATGTCGGTGTATCTAAATTTCGTTTCTCTAATGCTTTTCCATGACTGCTCTCGAGATATTCTTTAGCAATACTTAGGTGACACTTCGAACAAGTATTAACAACGTTGAACTTATACACTGAAGATTTTTCATCACTCCCTTTCACGATATCATGTGAAGTGTGGCAATCGATACAATTTGCTGCTTTTGAATTCCCACTTAGTAATGCTTGTCCATGCACGCTATTCTCATAAGCTCGGATAAATGATTCTGTAGGAGCCACCCGTTTGCGAACATCCGGATCATCAAGGTGACACGAGAGACATAATTTTTCTTGTGCGATTTTGCCGTGCAGAGAATCTTTTTTTACGAAAGATGTCGATACTTGCGTTTTGTGACACGTCAGACAATTTGGTGCACCTTTTACATCGTTTTGAAACGAAACGTGATGGATCGAATGGGCATAATTTTTTGAAACATCCGAATGGCACTTACCGCAAGATTGAAATAAATTTTTCGAATTGAACGGAGATTTGGCAGACTTTATTGGTAATACATCGTGCTGCCCGTGACAACTTTTACACGATACAGCAGGGGAACCATTTTTTCCATCTGCTCTAAGAATTTGAGGATGAAACTGATGTTTAATGGGTGCATTTTTATGACAGTTCACACATCTGACTTGTTCGGCAGGTTCTTTATGTGGAATTGATTCCGGATCATACCCAGTGTGACAGGAAACACATCTTAATTTCGCATGGGGAGATTGATTAAGAACTTTATCGTTGATATAAATCGATACTTGTTTGCCTTTTCTTTCCATTGTCAATTCATGATCGCTGTGGCACGTCAGACAATCTTCCTTCTCTTGCGATTTTAATTCGGCTATACTAAAAGAAAGTGAAATGACTACTGTTAATAATAAAATGGAATACTTATTTTTCCCCTCAGAAATATTTGAAGTTCGAATTGTATTAATTCTCATATCCTCGGACAGACAGTATATTCAACATTGATGAGCCTGCTCAAATCCCGTGAGGGATGCCTATGGCAAAAGTTCAGAAGTGATAAAAAATGCTTTGAAATTAGCTTATTTGCACATTTTATATTTTTTTAATTTACCTTTTATGATTCGGCTCATTGATTATTTTTATTTCATAAAATTAAAGTTCAAGAAATTCATCTCTCTTATATTTTAAGTGAAGCTCTTTCTCGACATCATCACTAGTTAAGAATTTGTCCCTTACTTCCGTGGGTTTAACTGTTAGTACTGGAACTGGTGCATGACGCACTATTTTTTCTGCTATGCTTCCAATCAAAACATGTTTAAATCCTGTTTTTCCATGAGTAGCAAGTACTATCAATCCAATTTCATTATCGACAACGTACTTTAAAATTTCTTTGTAAGGATTTCCTTGAAGAACTACAAATTCAACATTCTCAACCAATGGAAGAAATTTCATTGAAAGCTCTTTTAATTTATCGCGGGCTTCCTTCTTATACTCACGAATCGTTTTGCCTTGCTCGTTTTTTTTCTTCTTCTCAACCGGCAGATGTTCAAGAACGTGTATCAGAAAAACTTCAGCGTCATACGTATCAGCAATTATCGAAGCATATTCTAAAGCTGTATAGGAAAGATCAGAGAAATCTGTTGGAACAAGAATTTTCTCCAATATTCGTTGCGGTTTAAGATGAACTAATATTTTTGTAATAGGACAAACCTCCCGAATAATTCTTTCTATTTATTAGAAAAAACATTCGACAAAATTTACTTAATGACAATTTTATTTTTGCAAAGTTCTTTCTTTTTAATTTTAGAAAAAAGAACTTTTTAAATGAAATGAAGGAGTTTTACAACCCTAAAAATTCCTCTTCACACTCTATCATTTATATGTGTGCAATATCTTCATATAGTTTGCACGCTCAAATGCAGCAGGATTTGCAACCGATTTATGGCTCATGCTTCCACGCATCTGCTCGAGTGATTCATACTCATGTTCTTCCATCCATCTTTGCATATCATTCAGCACAGTCGCAATATGTCCGATGCCGTTCTTAACTAATGTTGAAAACATTTGTGTTGCAGCAGCTCCTGCCATGATCATTTTAAGAACATCTTCGGCTGACATTACTCCGCGTGTTGCAGCAAGATCTGCTTTTATCCTGCCATAAAGTATAGCTATCCAACGTAACGGAAGTCTTGAAGCAAATGGCGTACTTAAAATAACATTCGGTACGACCTCAAGATTTTCGAGATCAATATCCGGTTGATAAAACCTATTGAAAAGAATTAAACCATCAGCCCCAGCTTCATCCAATTGCTTTGCCATACAGGCAATAGAACTGAAGAATGGACTTAACTTAACCGCCACTGGTATTGTTATGACCTTTTTAACTTCCTTTACAATATCTACATATAACCTATCGATTTCTGCACAGCTTTTCGTTGTATCGGTTGCGAGAAAATAAATATTAAGTTCGAGAGCATTGGCACCGGCTTCTTCAATTTTTTTTGCATAATTAGTCCATCCACCGAGAGATTTTCCATTCAAACTGGCAATTACCGGAATATTCACAACTTCCTTAACTTTTTGAATGTGTTTTAAATATTCTTCAGGTCCAAATTTAATGTCAGAAATTTCCGGGAAATAATTAATCGCTTCTGCATAACTGTCAGTATGTGCAGTCATGTGATGGTGCAGTTCCAACGAATCTTGCTCTATCTGTTCTTCAAACAACGAATATAAAACAACCGCAGCCGCGCCGGCATCTTCCATCTCTTTAATATTTCCAATATCCTTCGATAGCGGACTTGCAGATGGGATGATCGGGTTTTTTAATTTCAATCCTAAGTATTTAGTTGAAATGTCCATGTTTTCCTCAAGTTTAGAAAATTAGTACTTTATCCGAATCGAGCGTCCATTCTGAAAATTCAGCGAGATTGCTCATCTGAACTCCTTCAATCAAATTCAGTTCTTTCAAACCTCTTGCATCGGAACAAGTGCCGCAAAGTTTTACTTTACCTCCCTTAGATAAAATACCTCGCATCATCCTCTCAATATTGTAATAACCTTGCGGCGTAATTTGATTCTTCAAAGCGCAATTAACTGCATCTGCTAAAAGAAATATTCTCAATTCGGTTTCAGGTTTATCTTTTAAAATCTGTAATGAAAGTCGCAGAGCATTGTAAGCTTTTTCTGTACCATATGGTGCATCATTTATAACGAATAATATCTTCATTTCGATTTTACCAAAAATTAGTCTTTATTCTCAACTGTAACCTTCGCAGCGGCAAGTTCTTCGTACTGTTGCCATCTGTTCTCGACATCTTTTTGTGCTTCTTGCATTAATTTCTCGGCGCGTTCCGGATGAGATATCGTCAGCATCTTGTACCTGGTTTCCATATAGGCATAATCTCTAAATGGAATTTTCAATCCTTTGGAATCCAATTTGAAAGGATTTTTACCTGCTTTTATTAGATCCGGATTGTATCTATACAACTGCCAGTAACCGGAATCGACTGCAGCTTTCTGATTTCTCATTCCGAGTGCCATATCAATTCCGTGAGCAATACAATGACTGTAAGCGATGATTAGAGATGGTCCTTCATATGCTTCAGCTTCGAGAAAAGCTCTGACTGTATGGGCATCATTTGCTCCCATTGCCACCTTTGCGACATAAACATTTCCATAAGTTATAGCCATCAAACCAAGATCTTTTTTTGCCATTGGCTTACCAGCCGCAGCAAATTTTGCCACAGCACCACGCGGAGTTGCTTTGGACATCTGTCCGCCGGTGTTTGAATAAACTTCTGTATCTAACACTAAGATGTTTACATCTTTTCCGGCAGCGAGAACGTGGTCTAAACCGCCATATCCAATATCATAAGCCCAGCCGTCTCCGCCCATTATCCAGACAGATTTTTTTACCAAATAATCTGCAAGTGCAAGGAGCTGTTTCACATCATTCGAGTTTCCATTCTTTAGCGATGCTAATTTTTTCTTTAGCTCTTCTACACGAAGACGCTGCTCGTAAATTCCAACTTCATCTTTCTGGGAAGCAATGATCAATTCGTCAACAAGTTTTTCACCAATCTCGCCGGAGAGTTTTTTTAACAA
>JAHJVF010000231.1 GCA_018828505.1 Bacteroidota bacterium
TTAACGAATTTAGCTTATTCAAACAGTAAAGGAATTACCGTCTCATTATTAAAAAGAAGATCACCTGCAGATATTTTTTCGGCGACACTCGATTATACCTTCTCTCTCGCTGAAGGAAACAGAACGTACCCGGAAGATGAGCTTTTCTTCAGTGAGCAGTCCGGAAAGCAATCTGAGACTTTCCTTGTACCATTCAGTTTCGATAGGAGCCATGTGATAAATACCACAGTTGCATTCTCGAAGCCGAATGATTGGACTGCATCTTTAATAGGCTATATGCAAACAGGTACACCATACACTCCGATATTCCCCTCAAACATTGTTGATATTACATTTGAACAGGGGAGCGGTCGTCAGCCTGTTCAATGGAATGTTGATCTCAAGCTTGAGAAGTTCTTCATGCTTGGTAATCTGAAATTCTCGGTATTCTGCCAGGTTGAAAACGTATTCGATACCGAAAATGAATTATTTGTTTATGCTTCATCCGGTAGATCACGATCGAATCTTGAAGAAAAAGATATCCCGATCGTATTTTCGGATATCATTAAACGGATCAATCGTGGTGATCAAGGTTTGATGCCGCTGAATGAAATTGAACAATATTATTCACTCAGACCGGAAAGAGTGAATCGACCGCGTGAAGTTAGAGTCGGTTTTTCATTAATCTTTAATTAGAGCTTTGGGAGAAAGTTGATGAAATCAAAAATTATTTTTCTATTAGTTACTTTATTATTCTTGACTGCGAGCCTCTATTCGCAAAAGAAAGATAAATATGGCTATTACATCATAAAAGAACTTACCGAAGCCGAAGCACTGCGCATTTACGGCAAACCAGCTGATGCGCTTCGAAAGTCGGTAGGGAATAAAGACATTATAAAAGAATCTATTATTCAAGGTAACAAAGTCAAGACCGTATTATTTAATTATGGTTCTATCTGTGCCCCGAATTACCTTGGAAACGTTGCTGACTTAGTTTGGAATAGCTTGGGCTATGGATTTGAATTCGGCCCGCTTGCCGCTGGGGAAGTTGTTTCAACTTATACCGATACTCTTGGTAATACAAAAAGAGATACATTTCGCATCGTAGATGATTCGTTCATTCGATTCAGTCCGCTTCAAGGAGATTATAATCCAGCCGGTACAATTAAATGGGGCTGGCTGCCGAAAGATGGATATGTCGATCCGAGTCAAAAAGAAATTGCTCGGTTGAATGCCCCTGATAACAATGGAGATGGAAAACCCGATAGCTGGCCCGAAGGCTGGTACAACGCAGGTGCAGGTAAATATTTATGGCCTGCATTTCTTGGAGATCAAGCGACCTCACCAGATGAAGAAGTCTATTTTGTACTTGACGATTATACCAATGCTGAATTTCCATATTATCCATTTCCGGATGATCTGACAAAAAGAGGTCTTGGCTTGGATATGGAAGTGCGGGTAATTCAATTTAACAATCCTTTAGCAGAAGATATTATCTTTTTAGTTTACCAAACCACAAATGCAAGCCCCAAATTACTTCCAAGAGTGTATTTTGGAATGCATGGTGATCCTCACGTAGGAGGACCAGCTAATTATCAAGATGATAGAGCTTTCTTTATTCCACCACTTGGAATACTTGCAGACCCTTATCCCCAAAGAGCAAGAAGTATGGTTTATGCGTGGGATGACGATATGAAAGGTGATGGCGGGAGATGGTGCGGGTACTTCGGCTGGAAATTTCTAGAAAGCCCAAGCAAGCATGCGGATGGCAAAGACAACGATGACGATGGTATTATTGATGAAAGTCCCTTCAATGACGCTGGATTTTATATTGATGGTGTAGCTTATCCATTAACAACCGGCATTTATGATGTGGCAAAATATACAGCAACTTACGGTGCCCCTAAACCTCGCTGGTCAGGAGACGAAGATGGAGATTGGGACCCTGCTCGTGACGATATCGGTGTGGATGGAATCGGTCCAGATTCTCCAAATTATCCCGGAGCGGATTACGGTGAAGGGGATGGAAAACCAACACAAGCATGGTATCTTGATTTAAACGGAAATGGAAGATACGATACAGGCGAAACTATATCGGAGATACGTATTGCCGGATATAAATGGTTAGGTTCTGAAACAAGCTTTGGTTTAAGAGATATTTCCGAATCTGATCAAATAGGTTTAACGAGTTTCCATGCAGCCACCTATACTAATACATTTCCGAATGTCCCTGCAAATGATCCATTAATGTGGGAGTGGCTGTCAAGCGATTCAATTGATGTTAATCAAGAATTATTGAATGCACCCGGTGATAATATTTTTAATTTTGGCACAGGCCCTTTTGCTCTCGAATCGGGCGAGACTCAAAGATTTTCAATGTGTATTTTATTCGGAGAGAATTTGAATGATCTCGTGCTAAATGCAGAAACTTCCACAAGAATTTTGGAAGCTGACTACAGATTTGCACAACCACCAGCGAAACCGATTGTTACCGCAGTTCCGGGGGATAAACGAGTTACTCTCTATTGGGATTCACGTGCAGAAGAATCCTTAGATCCATTAACTCAATTAAAAGATTTTCAAGGTTATAAAATTTACAGAAGCCAGGATCCTAAATTCGCGGATGTATTCAAGATCACTGACGGTAATGGAGTCCCATTCCTCGGTGAAGCATTATTCGACCCGAATAAAGGGAAATACGCTCAATTCGATTTGAAGGATGATCTATCAGGATTTCATCCGGTTGAGTACGCAGGTCGGGGAGTAAAATATTTTCTCGGCAACAATACAGGTCTGGTGCATGAATATGTTGATTCAACTGTACTGAATGGTGTAAGATATTATTACGCTGTAGTTTCTTATGACGGCGGATCGCTAGTACCGGGTAAAGAGCTTCCCCCGACAGAAAGCCAGGCTGTTATAATACAAGACCCGATCACCGGTGAATTGAAATTCGAATCTAACACCTTAGAAATTGTTCCCGGACCTTCACCGCAGGGGACAGTACCTGCTGCTCTGGAAGCTGATATCAAGAGAGACAAAGGAATTTCTACAGGTAAAATTAACTTAAAGGTTTACGATAGTAAAGCCGTCCGAGACAAGAGTGATTTCCACGTTATGTTTACCGCCCCAGAAGTCTATGACGTATTGAACGCTACCGGTGTTACAGATAAAATAATTTCGAAAGATACTGTTTTCGTAAATCTTACAAATAAAAATATTGTACTTGGCAGCGTGGTTGTGAAAGATGCTTCAGGAAACGTTGTGCCATCTTCCAAATACAACGTCAGTACGATCACAGGAAAAATAAAAGGAAATGTTAAGAATGACCTCCCCGCCGGACAAACTTTTTCAGTCTCTTATCAATATTATCCGGTATCTCAAAGTAAATTAGTAAATGGAGAA
>JAHJVF010000232.1 GCA_018828505.1 Bacteroidota bacterium
AAATATTTATTTGACCTGCCCGCCCATCCAGATTACGTGAGGCAGGCGGGTTGGATTGAATGATTTTATATCACCCCTTCGGGGTTATCTTTATTTTTCATTATTCTGTTCTATAATAATTTCACTCCTTCGGAGTTTGTATAAATATTAGAGTTTTATTAGAGGTTATTAGAAACCTATTAGAGAATTATTAGTGAACACGATTACCGAAAACAAAATTGAAACTTTTGCAGTCGAGCAGCTCCAATCTCTCTATATTGTAGAGTTAAGACTATCTCACGGGGGTAACGGATTTTGGATTTGCATTTTGGTGCTTTATCATCTACAACTTGTTGAGTAATTTTATTTTTTAAGCACCTATTATTTTAATCTAATATTTAATTGACTTTCTTAACTTGCTTAAGAACTTTATAGCTTTGAAAAATTTAGGAGTAGCCTCAATGACAAGAACCATTTTCATATTTTTAGCTACAATATTTTTTATTCAGCAATCGATTGCACAAAAAGTTGAGGTATACGATTACCGGGTTCCGGTCAGCCGGGCACAAATTTTAAGAACAAGTGCATTTTGGAATTGGGGACAGATTGGCGACTCGGTTACAACCAATATCGCCAGTGCCGATGTAATCTTTCGAAAGTTTTATTCTTCGCTTCCATTTGCGTGGTTTATTGATGCTGATATTTCCGGGGGAAAAACATTTTCTAAATATTCACATGACGTGAAAATAAAAGCAAGTGCCCGAAAATATATTTGGGAAGAACGTGATTTGTTTGCCTTCTCTGAATTGAACGTAAGACATATCGATTATTACAAGCAAATATCTTCAAGTCTAACCTTCGGAGCCGGTTATGGAAGATACATCGATGCAACAGCACTTGCCAAAGCGGTAAGAATCGAGGAGCACTTGATAAAAGAATCTGTTATTAAAGGATATCTTCCGAAAAATACAATGGTAAAGATAGCAAACATCATCGAACGGCAGGCTGAATATGAAAATATATATTCTGATACCTACGAGACGTTTTGGTTTTTCGATATTGAGAATGAGATAAAAGCATCTGACATGCTGATCGGAAACAATCTCGGAGCGATTGGAGTTTTAAGAATTCGCCAGGTTCTTTTCGAGATTAATGAAAGAGTTAATAATCGTTATTATGGATGGGACGTTACTTTCGGAACAAGATTTGACCTCACCAAACAAGACAAGGGGAAAGTTGGCTCGCCAAATTTGAATTTGGCCGGACGCTACTCTTATCCTCTCGGATGGAAATTTCAAATTAATACAATTGGAGAAGTTTATTCTCCACTTGATTCCCTATTTGCCAAACAGATCAACTCAAACATCGGGCTGGATTTTATCTATGAGCTGAGTAATAGAGTAAATCTTGTTACGAGCTACAAATTGGGGATCATTAAACCGGGCACAGGGAAAGCAGAAGCTACCAATATTCTTAACACGGCTTTTCTGTTTTATTTAGAAAATGAAATCTACTTTGGTATTAACGGCTCAATTAAAAAAATCGGAGATCGACCAAGTGTTATGGGTCTTTCAATGACCTTACAGTATAATCTATTTTAAAATTTAACATTTGAACGAGCAATCAAAATGTCGAAATCAAAAATAAATTATAAACGACTTGATCTTCCAAGGTTAAAAATTCATATTCCGCGCAAAAAGCACCACACACCAGGAACGTCACCAGGTACGCTTCACAAAGAAAAAAAAGCGCAAGCTGAAACTCAATTGATTCTTGTCAGATATAAAAAAGAGCATTATGAGGAGAAGGTATTTAACAATCTTTCCGATGTTTTTGAATTTAAAAACGCCGACGGTTTAACCTGGATAAACATAGTTAATTTTAACGATGCAGACGAATTCAAAAAGTTCGGCGAACATTTTAATCTTCATCCTCTTGCAATGGAAGATGTTTTTAACCGAGGGCAGACACCTAAACTCGAAATCTATGACGAGCACAACTTTCTCTGTTTTCATCGAGTAACGAAAGACGTCTCTTTGTCGGATAATGAGATCGACATTTTTTTTCGGGATAATCTAATTATTACGGTAGTTGAAAATGGCGGTGACCCGTTTGAGCAAGTGAGAAAACGAATTCAATCATTTTCAGGCAGGCATCGGAAATATGGAAGCGATTATTTGCTTTATACGATTCTCGACCTATTAGTCGATGAGCTTTTCCCGGTTCTTAATTCGGTTGGAGATGAGATTGAAGAAATTGAAGATGAATTATTAAGAAATCCAACGAAAGAGACAATTCATAAAATTCATGATATCAAAAGAAAGCTTTTAGTCCTTCGTCGAGTAGTTTGGCCTGAACGTGAAGTATTAAGTCAGCTGAGCAGGAACGAACTAGGTTTTATCAAAGCTTCGACAAAAATTTATTTGAGAGATATTTACGATCACACAGTTCAGTTGATAGATATAATTGAAACTTACCGGGAGCTGACATCTAATATGATAGATGTTTATCTTTCAAGCCAAAGCAACCGGATGAATGAAGTGATGAAAGTACTCACAATCATCGCCACGATCTTTATGCCGTTAAGTTTTATTGTCGGTTTATACGGAATGAATTTCGATCCATCTGTAAGTCCTTGGAATATGCCAGAGCTTAAATGGTATTTTGGCTATCCATTTGTTTTAACTATAGTTTTGTTTGTTTCTGGCGGCATGTTAATTTATTTCAAAAGGAAAAAATGGTTTTAGGAAAAGGAAGTTATCCCGATTTCACTCATTAAGTACTGATTTAGTTTTGTGTATGATTAAAGAAATTAATTATCTTAGAATTAAATATTGTATAAAGAACTTCAAACTTTGAACTCTAAACTTAAAACTATAAAATGCAAATAGGAATCGTAGGGCTCCCCCAGTCGGGAAAATCAACTTTATTTCAGACTATTACAAAAACTCATTTAGATCAAACGGCTTTAGCGAAATTAGAGACTCATCAAGCCGTTGTAAAAATTCCGGACGAGCGCCTGGATAAGCTGACAGAAATATTCAAGCCGAAAAAGAAAACAAATGCAACAATTGAATTTGTAGATGTGATCGGACTCCACAAGGGGGACTCAGGCTCGCCTCAGTTCACAAATAATTTCCTTTCAAAGGTACGTACGAACGATGCACTCGTGCAGGTTGTCCGGCTTTTCAGGAATGAAGTTGTTCCCCATCCTTACGGCTCAATCGATCTTATGCGTGATGTAAGCACATTTGAAACCGAGTTTATAATTTCTGATATGGCTTTGCTCGAAAGCAGAATTGATAAAGTTAAAAAACATATCTTGAAGACAAGCGATGAGAATCTTAAAAGAGAGCTTCCGATTCTTGAAAAATGTTACGACATTCTTCAAAATGAAACTCCGCTGCGGGAAGCTAATCTTAATGATATGGAAGAAAAAATAATCCGTTCTTATCAGCTATTAACATTTAAGCCGATGTTAATTGCCCTGAACTTAGACGAAACACAAGGAAAGGATATTGAGAAATACTTCGATCAATTGGTAAAATCAAAAATTGGGAAGAATACAAAAGCGATTGCGTTCTACGGGCAAATTGAAATGGAAATGTCAGAACTTTCCGATGCAGACGCTGAAATTTTCATGAAGGAATACGGGATCAAAGAGTCCGCCCTGCATAAATTAATTCATGAATCTTATGATCTACTCGGAGTCCATTCGTTTCTTACAGTTGGAGAAGAGGAATGTCATTCATGGACCGTAAAAAAAGGTACGAACGCACTAGAAGCCGCTGGAGAAGTACATACAGACTTTTATAATAGATTTATTCGAGCAGAAGTTGTTCACTATGATGACTTTGTTAAATACGGTTCATTTGCAAAAGCGAAAGAGCATGGAGCCTGGCGCCTCGAAGGAAAAGAATATATAGTCAAAGACGGGGATATAATTTTGGTTAGGCATAATTAATAACAAGAGCTTAAAACCTTAATGACGTTTAAGAGATTTTCGTTTACAATATTTACACTACTTTTAATATTTGATTTTACATTTGCTCAAAGTCCATACAAGCTCGATTTAACGAAAGATGCTGCTGTAATCGGAACAGGTATCGCATCATCTGTTACTGCACTGATAATTGACAGTAAAGTCAAATCGCTTTCAATTGAGGAAATAAATAAACTTTCACTCGATGATATAAATTCGTTCGACAGAGGCGCAGCTTATAATTGGTCTGAAGATTATTCACTCGCTAGCGACCTGCTTGTCTCATTCTCTGCCGCGGCTCCGGCGTTGTTGTTTTTATCGGAGAAAGTCCGGAAAGATTTTATTACCGTGTCAGCGATGTATTTAGAAACAATGATTTATTCTATGGCACTTCCCTATCTAGCCAAAGGGAGTTTTCAAAGGGCAAGACCTTTTGTGTATAACAAGAATGTTTCTTTAGAAGAGAAACTGTTACCGGATGCAAAAAAATCTTTTTTTTCAGGGCACACAACAATGGCGTTTTCGACTGCTGTTTTCTTATCGACCGTTTATGGAGATTACTTTCCCGATTCAAAAAACAAACCATACGTTTGGGCAGGCTCGTTGCTAATCGCTACACTTACAGGATACTCCCGCTATGAGGCGGGCAAACATTTTCCAACGGATATAATCGCAGGCGCAATAGTCGGTAGCGCGATAGGGTATATTATTCCACTTATACATCGTCAAAGT
>JAHJVF010000233.1 GCA_018828505.1 Bacteroidota bacterium
ATACTTTCATCCTATACTGGATGTTAAGGTTCGCTCCCTCTCCAATCGCGATAACAGTTCAACTCCTGAGTGAATCTCTTTTCCGATTCCGCCGGTCTTTGATTCTTCGGGTCTCTTCTGCTGACAATCAAATAATTCTAATTGTCTGCTGTCTCTGTTTTTCTGTCGCTTTCTGTTTTTACGCATCTTTGAGACTTACCTTTGTTATTGAATTCAGACCTTCCCCCGATTTCCTTTTCGAGGTACTATGTCCTCTGCTGACTTCTTTACGCTCGTCACCTATCAGTTACCTGACAGACTATCCTCATTGCTGGGGAGAACGCAAAGATCTCCCGGGGTAAGTAGTAACTCTTTCCATTTATAACGCCGGATTTACACCTCCTCCTTCCGAATGACTATTGGGCTTCTTGATTCATGGGTCAATTACCCAAGAAGGACATGCCTTATATCCGATTCCTGTTCGTCGTTACAAATCTTTGCCTACAGCTTCCTTCAGATTCCCAATCGCTTGAGACACCCTTGCTTTCGGCTATGAGATTCCGGTCATCACGGCTCTCTTGGGACTTGTCCCGACCTGCCACTTCATAGCTATGTTGTGGCGGGCAAGTCGGGACGCACCCTTTAGTTTTACTACATGCCCGGCACACCAAATATAGGAGTCCTTTGGACGCTCCTTCGACCAGCCCGCTCTACCTGGCGGTAGACAGGCTCGTGCACCTGCCCGCCACACTGGGACTGGAGTGGCAGGCGGGATAGAAGATGGCGGGCCTGCCGAAGGCCGATACGTAAACTATCGGGGTTAACTTATCTTAAGTTATCAGGTAAAAAATTAGCGATACTTGTCCCAAGGGGATGCATTCGCATAAATTTCAATACGAATAACATAGCAAAAAGTATTTTCAGAAACCTGCCCGCCTGCCTCCCCGCCTGCCTTTTTCAGTTCTATGTGGCGGGCAGGTTTCCGTCTCAAGATGGCGGGCAGGCAGATTTCGCCGATTCACCCCGTTAGATATTTGCTTATGAAAGAGATAATGTTATTCATATATGTTTATCTAACGGGGTGAACGCAAAAAAAAAATCAGTCCCGACAAAGTCGGGATTATCTGCGGGAAAAATGTGAAAACATAATCATACCTAACGGACAATTTGACTTATTTTCACACAATTAGCGGCAGAACCATTTTAAATAAAACTATACCAAACCGAAAAACTTATTTGAAAATAAAAAATATAACTACAGGTTCATTTGATTTCTTGTACTCGACTTGTAAATTAGAATTAAAGCAAACATATATTCAAAGTTGAAATCAGATTCTCTAAGATTTTTAAAAGGTGTCGGCGAGGCACGAGAGAAAGTTCTCCACAGTTTAGGGATTAGCACAATTGAGGATATTCTCTATTACTTTCCAACACGATATTACGATCGTACCTCCGTTTTTCCAATATCGGCGGCTGCTCAAATACTGAAGAAAGGATTTCAGAATGAGGTAACTTTTATCGGGAAAATCAGCCAGGTTAATAAAATCTACACGAGACGAAGACAAATTCTCGAATTATTCCTAGTTGAGTCAAAATGGAAATTGAAAATAATTTACTTTGAAGGAGTTTCTGTTTTTGAAAAAATATTCAAAGACAAAAATATTGCGGCGTTCTCAGGTAAAATTTCAGCCAATCAGTATGGAGAACCTGTATTAGTCCATCCAAAATTTGATTTTATAAAAGATATTGATAATCCGAATTTCTACAATACCGGCGTTATAGTTCCTTATTACAGTTTAAAAGGACTCAACCAACTTAAGCAGCATAATTTTGGTTCGTATACACTACGAGCAATAATTCATAATGCACTCAAGCAGCATCTTTCAGGATTAAATGAGACGCTTCCACAAGAATTTTTAAAAATTCATAAACTTTCGGATATTCAGACGACGGTAAAAAACCTGCATTTTCCCGAAACATTTGATTCACTAGATGCAGCAAAACATAGAATGAAGTTTGAAGAGATATTCTATTACCAGTTAATATCTGCACAGAACAAATTTAATTCACGAACAAAAAGCGAAATTATAACCTTTCATCATGTCGGTGAAAATACTAGGTATTTCATCGATAAGGTTCTTCCCTTCGAATTGACAGAAGACCAGAAAAAAGTAATCCACGAAATATACGATGACTTTAGGTCGGGTTATTCAATGAGTAGACTGCTCCAAGGTGAAGTAGGAAGCGGTAAAACTTTAGTCGCTTTAATTACTGCATTAATTGCATTCGATAATGGATTTCAGAGTGCGATAATGGTTCCAACGGAAATTCTCGCATTTCAACATTATCAATATTTTACAAAATTATTAAAAGATATTCCTTTAAACATTTGTTTACTGACCAGCAGTACTCCAAAAAAAATAAAAACAAAATACCTTGAGCAAATTGAATCTGGTGAAGCTAACATAATAATTGGCACACACGCACTGATAGAAGATAACATTCAATTTAAAAATCTTGGTTATGTCGTCATCGATGAACAGCATCGATTTGGTGTGATGCAGCGAGCAAGATTGAAAGTGAAAGGAAACAATCCTCATCTTCTTGTGATGACTGCTACTCCTATACCGCGCACACTTTCTTTGACATTGTATTCCGAACTCGAACGTTCTACTATAAAGTCGCTACCAAAAAATAGGAAGCAAATAAAAACATATTTGATCGAAACAGACAAAAGAAAACGTCTTTACAATTTTATCCGAAAAGAAATCCAACTTGGGAATCAAGCTTATATTATTTATCCACTTATCGAAGAATCTGAAAATATTGATCTTGAAGATACGATCTCGAATTATGAACATTTAAAGAATAATATCTTCTGTGATCTAACTGTCGGCATGATCCACGGTAGATTAAGTGCGGATGAAAAAGAATCGATTATGAATTCTTTCAACCGAAATGAAATAAATATACTAGTTGCAACTTCTGTTATTGAAGTTGGAATCGATAATCCAAATGCCACAATTATCGTAATTGAAGAAGCACAAAGATTTGGATTAGTTCAGCTTCATCAATTGCGCGGGAGAGTTGGTCGGAGTAACAAACAATCTTATTGCATTCTTGTTGCAAATAAAAAATATTTTAATGAAGAAGCATCGCAAACTGAAATACTGTTTCAAAACGATGAAGAAAGAGAAAGGAGTATTTCTTCAATGAGGCTAAATGCTTTGATAAAATATTCTGACGGATTCAAAATTGCAGAAGAAGATTTTAAACTTCGTGGACCAGGAGACATCTTTGGAACGAAACAAAGTGGACTGCCTGAATTTAAATTCATTGATCTAACAGAAGATTATGAATTGATCTTACAAGCACGGGAAGCCGCTTTCAAAATTATAAATGACGATCCGACTCTTTCAAAAAAACAAAATCACATTCTTAATGAGACACTCACGAGAAAATTTTCCAAAGAGAAATATTTTTCTTCAATCTCTTAACCTCCATGGCACAAAAATATTTTTCTCTCACCTGAAAAAAAATTTTTAAAATGAATGAAAAACTCTTGACAAAAAAAAATTATTGAGTATATTAGCACAAGTTATTTATATGATTTGTCGAACAAATATAGGGAACACTTTATCTCAATTGATACTGATCACGTTCACTCATTGAACGTAGCGCTCACTTACAACATTAAACAAGAAAATTTTGATTCTGCATCGCATAAGAACCCCCTTCTCAAAAAGTTCAACTATTCTTCAGAGATAAGTGTAGATACTTTTGCCGAATGGGATACCGAAGAAACGATTTTTGCCGTTCGGGATGCCCTTGCCATCAATAATAATGTAACTCTCATCGAAGCTGACAACAACGCATTCGAACAATTCAATCAATTAAAACCTGATATCGTCTTTAATATTGCTGAAGGTTTCAATGGAATCAGTCGTGAGACACAAATTCCTGCGATGCTTGATTTCCTCAACATACCTTACACCGGCTCCGATCCGGTAACACTTGCAATCTGTTTAGACAAATCACGAACAAAAGAAATTTTATCATATCACGGAATTCCAAATCCTAAATTCAAAGTCTTTAGCGAACCGTTGAGAGACAATCATATCGGATTGAGTTTTCCCTTAATCGTAAAACCAATTGCAGAAGGTTCAAGCAAAGGCATTTTTGAATCTTCTCTTGTTAATAATTACGAAGAACTAAATCGGGAGATCAACCGGATCACTATTGAATATGGTGAATCAGCATTAGTCGAAGAATTTCTTTCCGGTAGAGAATTCACCGCAGCGATACTTGGTAACGGCGACGATATGAGAGTTCTTCCATTAATCGAACTCAAACATGATGTCTTCCCTCAAGGAACTCTCCCAATCTATTCTTATGAAGCAAAATGGATTCTGGATACAAGAGATACGCCTCTCGATGTCTTCGATTGTCCGGCGAAACTTTCAGATGATTTATATAGAAAAATCGAGGAAACATGCCGAGAAACCTACACTATTTTGAGGTGCCGGGACTGGTCCCGAATCGATATCCGCTTGGATTCAAACAACATTCCGAATGTAATCGAGATCAATCCGCTTCCAGGAATTTTACCCAATCCTGTTGATAATTCTTGCTTCCCGAAAGCTGCAAGAGTAGCTGGGATGGATTATAATCAGGTAATCAACAGAGTATTAGACTCGGCACGAAAGCGATATGGAATATGATAAAAGATAATCCGAAAATATTGATCGCTTTCAATCAGCCGGTTGGAGGTATCTACGAAAGTTATGATGGACGAATTCACAAAACAAAGGTTGAAAAATCAATTGACCTGTCTGAAGTCGGCGTGTTAAAAGAGTTCGAAGAAATTCGTGAGTCGTTTAACAATCTCGGTTTCAACACTACCAATATCAATATATTAAATGATGTCGAGTACTTGATTCGTGTGATCAAAAATGAAAAGCCCGATGTAATTTTTAATTTGGTTGAAAGCGTTGAAGGTGAATCGCTCAAAGAAATGTTCATTGCCGGAATTTTTGAACTGATGAACGTTCCATATACCGGATGCGATGCATACTCTCTCGGGCTTTGTTTGAATAAACATAAAGCAAAAATGTTTTTGAATGCTGCTGGGGTAAATATTCCTAATTGGCGGCTTTATCAGGATCCATCGAACGTTATTTCCGGGAATCATATAAAGTTTCCGGTCATCGTAAAACCTTCGCGTGAAGATGCAAGTGTTGGTATCAGTGAAGAGTCTATTGTTTATGATGAACATAATCTTAAGACTCGTGTCGAATTCATGTATGATAATTTCAAACAGCCGATTCTCGTAGAAGAATATATTGATGGACGTGAAATCAATTCCGGAATATTAGGTGATCGAGAAAAAATTGCTCTCCCATTATCAGAAATAGATTTTTCCACTCTTCCAAACGATCTTCCAAAAATCGTAACCTACGACGGCAAGTGGATGACTGAGAGTGTTTATTACCAAGCAACAATTCCGGTTTGCCCGGCTCCAATAGAAGATGATCTCGCAAATCAAATCAAGCAGTTATCACTTTCAGTTTCGGAACTATTTGGCTGCAGAGATTACTGCAGAGTCGATTTGAGACTTGATAAAAATAATATTCCGTATGTTCTTGAAGTTAATCCGAATCCTGATATTTCAAAGGATGCCGGATTTCCGAGAGCAGCGAAATCTTATGGGCTTAGTTATGAAGAATTACTCGTTACAATAATTAATTTTGCTCACGCTCGAAGATGATTATAATTAGAGATATAGAAATCGGCAACCGAAGTGCTTTAGAAAACATTCTTCAACGTACGCAGAATTTTTCTGAAGAAGAGAAAAATATCGGAATGGAATTGATCGATTCTGCAATCATTGATAATAATCAAAAAGAATATATCGTAAGAGTAGCATCATCTGGAAATCAGGTACTTGGTTATTACTGCATCGGGCAGCGTGCATTGACCGAAGGAGTTTACGACATGTATTGGATCGTAGTCGATCCGGAAAAATCCGGAACCGGAATCGGTGCCGAATTGTTAAGGGACGCAGAAAGTTTTGTTAGTAGTAAAAATGGAAGATTGATCTTAGCTGAAACTTCTTCCAGAAAAGATTACGACCTGACAAGAAGATTTTATAGAAAAAATAATTATTCTGAACTGGCTGTCATAAAAGATTTCTATAGAGAATCCGACAGCTTAGTGATTTTTGGAAAATACTTGAACTAATGAAGGACAAACGTCATGGAACTCTGGCAAAATTTGATCAGAGATAGTATTCACTCTGTTGATCAATTAGTAGAGAAATTCAAACTCGACAGAAAGATTGCAGTCAATCTCGATAATTTCTTTCAAGCGAGAATTAATCCTTACTATCTCAGTCTAATCCGTTATCCGGGAGATCCAATCTGGCTTCAATGCGTACCCGATGAAGTTGAGCTAAACGATATCGATGCATCGGAAGATCCGCTTGGTGAAGATTCGATGAGCCCTGTACCAAATATTACTCACCGTTACCCGGATCGAGTTCTGTTCTTAGCAACAAGTCAATGCGGAATGTACTGCCGATTCTGTACCCGTAAAAGAAAAGTCGGTAACTCAAGTAAAATTTCGATGAAAGATTTAGAATCCGCATTCAAATATGTTGAAGAGCATTCGGAAATCCGTGATGTTATTCTTTCAGGTGGTGATCCTTTGATGTTGACCGATGTGATGCTGGAAAAAATATTGAAAAGGCTTCGCGCTGTTCCCCATGTTGAGATCATCCGAATTGGTACTAAAATGCCATGCGTCCTTCCGCAGCGAATTACTCCGAAATTAGTAAAGATGCTTCGCAAGTATCATCCGATCTATATCAATACTCATTTCAATCACCCGTGGGAAATCACCGATGAGAGCAAAAAAGCTTGTGAACTCTTAGTCGATGCAGGAATTCCTGTCGGAAATCAATGTGTATTGATGCGCGGTGTAAATGATAATCCGGAAATCATAAAAGATTTATTCCGAAAATTATTGGCAATGCGTGTGCGTCCTTATTATCTCTATCAAGCCGATCTCACAAAAGGTGCGAATCACTTCCGAACACCAATTAAAGTTGGACTTGAAATAATGGATAAGCTGCGGGGACATATATCCGGTTTGGCAATTCCTCATTACGTAATCGATGCACCAGGCGGCGGCGGTAAAATCCCCATCTTACCTCAATACGTCTTACATCAAGATGACGAAAAAATTGTTTTGCGAAATTTTAAATACGAAACATTTGTTTATCCAGATGTGACACCTAAAGATTATAGAAATGATATTCCATCTAATGGAACAGATAATTTGGAAGGAATCACACTTCCTATACTGGTTGAGGAGGAATAAAATCCTTCAAAATCAAATATTAAAAATCAAAGTGTAAATCCGTCAGCTGACGGATAAATCAAAAATTATAATTGAGCCTGTTTCAGGAAAAAGATTCCATCTTTTCACATTTCATATTGCATTTTGAAAAGATGGAATCTTTCAACAAAATTTGGTCTTTTGATTATTAACTTACACTAAGCAATTTCTCCTGACTTCGTCGCTTTTTTAGAAATATGTAAATATGAACTAAAAACGTAACAAATATATTGAAATGGGTGTCCTAATTTCGATATTAAAAAGTGTTCATAAGAGAAAAGAAAATCTACAAATTCAGTATATAAATTGGGTGTCCCTGTGACGAAGTCAGGAAAAAGATGAAGCTAATCCTTTCACTTTTTTATTTTAATCTGTCGTTTTACTCTTTACAATTTAATTTTTGATTTTACTATTTGATATGTCATTCTACAATTTCCATTTTGATATTTGATATAACATAATCATTGCTGCGACCCACTTAGAATCTCAATCATATCTGCTTCCAGCGAAGCTTTCGGTGTCTCAATTATTCTTCCAAGCTCAGAATCGTTTTTATAGAAGATGAATGTCGGTACCCGCTCAATTACATAATAGTCAATGTCAATTCCTTCGGCTTTCTTTTTCCGATCTACTGCATACATGGTTAAATTTTTCAAATCGAATGAGACCTGATCAAGAATTTTCAGGAATCGCGGAAGCTGTTTCCGTGTATCGCCGCACCAGGTTCCCATCACTATTACAATCTGAACATCTTTCAGATTGATCTCTTTTATTGAAGAGTCTTCAGGTTCATAGTTATCATACTCAGATTCAAACCACCATGAAAATGATGTATCGGCTATAAGAATTTCCGAAGTGCAAAGACCAATGAGCATTGGCTTACCGGAACGTTCGTCAACTGTGATATTATTTACAACCTGTGCACTCGAACAACCTATAATTCCAATCATAATAAATAATATTAGTCTGGTCTTCATATCTCATTTCCTTATAAATTCCTAAAATAAATGAGCCGAATCAAAAAAGGTCAAAATTGAAAATCAATGCTACACTTCATCCCGACAAGTCGGGATTTCGTGCCTGCACGCCAAAGTGCCTGCCACAGTTC